>JBNGDR010000489.1:0-1634 GCA_049975685.1 Anaerolineae bacterium | reverse complement strand
CGTTTACCCACCTCCAAACTGCCAATCTCATCCTCCAGGCCCAACGCGCGAGCGCCACCCAGCGTCGCCATCTCCAAGATCCGCCGGGCAGGCAGCGCCGCCGGGTTCTCCAGGCGCAGCTTCTGCAACAGACCGGCCAGCCGCATCTCCATAAAGGCGTCAAGGTTGTCGTTACAGGGAGCTCCATCAGCACCCAGCGCCACTGTGATGCCGGAGGCCAACATCTCCGGGACGAGCGCGATCCCAGAGGCTAATTTGGCATTGGCCGAGGGACAATGTACAACCTTGACGTCGCCATCTTGCAGGATCTCCATCTCGCGCCCGGCAAGCCAGATACAATGTGCCAGCTGAAGACGCGGCCCCACAACTCCCAACGTCTCCATGCAAGCGATGGGACGCTCCCCACAACCCGCCTCGATGCGCGCGATCTCGTCGTGGTTCTCGTTGGCGTGAGTATGGATAAAGGCATCCCTTTCGTCGGCCAACCGCCCCACTTCCCGCATGAGATGGAGTGTCACGCTGAGCAACCCCCGTGGCACAAAAGCGCAACGGACACGTTTACTATGACCGCCCCAACGCTCGAAAACGTCCAGGGCGCTTTTCAGGGCTTCTTCAGTGGATTGGCGCAGCGCCGGGTAGGTCTCGGGGTGATCCATCATCAGAAAGCCCGACTGTGCACGAATACCGCTTTCCACAAGGGCGCGGAAGATGCTGTCTATGTCCCGCGCCGCTCCTACGTCCACAACAGTGGTGGTGCCCGAACGTAGAAGTTCGGCCAATCCCAGCCGCGCCGAATCGTAAAGCGTCTCGGCGTCGTGGGCCGATTCCAGCGGCAACACCCGTTCGAAGAGCCAATCGATGAGCTGCACGTCGTTCGCCAGACCTCGGAAGAGAGCCTGGGTCAGATGTACGTGTCCCTGCACGAAACCCGGCATCACCAGCCGGCCCTCAGCCGACAGCACCTCGGCTCCTCCAGCGTCCAGGCTCTCACCGACAGCAGTGATGCGGCCATCCTCGATGAGAAGATCGCCCTCGAAGGGGAGACGCTCCGGTTCCAGGGTCAAGATTAAACCATCACGTATAAGTAACGCGCTCAAGCCTCACCTCGCCGTTCGACTTCGCCGGCCAGCAGATAGAGGATGGAGTAGATGACAATGGCGAAGAGCCCTGGCTCCGGTGCCGGGATCCAGCCGATGGCCATAGCATCCACGCCCCGCTTGCCCGCCTCGTACATCAGTTGCAGAAGTTCCGGGACGTAGAGACCGTAAGGCTCATCCAGGCCCGGTGAGCAGCTGAGGTCAAGAACGTCGTAATCCACAGTCAGGACCACTTTATCGGTCCCATCATGAACGAAGTCCAGGGCCTCCGCGACTATCTCATCGAGCGGTCGCTGCCTCAACTCCCGCATGGTGATGAGGCGTGAACCGCCCTCCTGGAACCACTCGACCTGTTCGCGGAAGTTTCGAGGGCCGCGCATGCCCAGCTGGACATGTTTCTCGGATTTAACGTGGGGAAGTTCCATCATCCGCGCGCCCCAGGTCGCGCCCGACCAGAGGTTGCCCAGGTGCTCGGGTAGGTTGTCACCGTGAGCATCGAGGGAGAGAGTTCCCACCTCTCCTTCCGCTCGTTCGGAG
>JBNGDR010000488.1:0-1653 GCA_049975685.1 Anaerolineae bacterium | reverse complement strand
ACTAAAGCCAGTCTGGCAGCCTACGATCACCTGCATGCCGCTGGCAAACTACTGCAACGAGATTCGTTCTACAAGTGGCTGGTCCGTTTATTACGCCCTGTACCGGGCAGAAGGTTACTGGACGTATCTTGTGGACAGGGAGGGGTGCTCCAGTTTGCAACAGAGGCACGTCTGGAGGCGTTTGGGCTGGATCTCGCACCTGCTGCTGTCAAAATGGCCCGTGAACGTGCCGTCGAGGCGACCGTCAATGTAGGAGATGCCGAGAGATTACCTTACGGTGATAACACGTTCGACTATGTAACCAATATCGGTAGTGTGGAGCACTATTTGCATCCGTGCTGTGCTGTGCGGGAGATGAGCCGCGTGCTGAAAGCGGATGGATTAGCCTGTATTCTGATGCCCAACACTTTTGGCCTGTTGGGCAATATTCTGCACGTGTGGCGCACCGGCGATGTTTTCGACGATGGACAACCTCTACAACGGTACGGGACTCCCAGGCAATGGCGGAGTCTGCTAGAGGGGAACGGCCTCCGTGTTGTTCGTACCTTCAAGTATGAGCGAGAGTGGCCACGAACGTGGGCTGATTTGTGGTGGTATTGTCTGCATCCGCACAAGTTGGCGCGTGTCGTGTTATCCGTGTTCATTCCCTTCAACCTATCGAGTTTTCTGGTGTTTCTATGTCGCAAGGTAAGTTAGCTAAAATTCAGCAAAGTGTGATCAATAAAAAGTTCTGGCCCCTGGGTTGGGATAAGATTGTGGTGAGCGGGATATTTCTGGTTTGCCTGGGGTTACTGGCGTATAAAGCTTATTCGAGTTGGGAAACTCTATTGAAATTTGAATGGAAGATCCGGTATGTTTGGTTTGTGCCCTTGTCCTTGCTCTTTATAGCACAAACCTTGACTGTCGTCTGGGGGTGGTGGTCGATCCTGGGCCGGCTGACTCATCACGTTCCTTTTCGCAAACACGTGAAGGTGTACTGCTACACAGTGCTGGCACGACGAATACCGGCCGGTCTTCTGTGGATGATCGCGGGGCGGGCGTATTGGTATCGTCAGTTGGATATCCCCGTTTCCATATCTACCGTGGCAAGTTTTCTGGAATTGGGACTCGTCATTCTTGCGGGATTACCGATTGGCGCTCTCCAGATGGGAGTCGTCGCCTCGCTTCAGCCAAGGTATGTCTTGGTTATATTCGGGCTTACGGTGGCTATCGCTGCCGTTCTGATTCAGCCCTGCTGTTTGAATCAGATTTGGCGCTTTCTCAAGCGCAGGAAACTGGGGATAATCCTCTCGTACCAGGATTCTCTGAGATGGACGTGGATCTACATCTTGGTCTGGCTACTCAGTGGTACCGGTTTATACATAGTAGTAAATCTCTTCTATGCTTTGCCTGTACAGAGCATTCCGGAGATTATTGGCGTCTGGACACTTGCGAGTCTGGTTTCGTACTTTACCCTGCTTACTCCCAGTGGACTCGGTGTTAAGGAGCTCTCGCTCACGTTTCTGTTGGGGTTCTACCTGCCGGAACCTCTGCCATTGGTCGTGGCCTTGGCTGCTCGGATTCTGTGGACGGTGTATGAAATTATCGCGGGATTGGTATCGCTGGTCCTGTGAAGATTTGATTCGGGGAACTAACTATCCAAAAGGGCTATAG
>JBNGDR010000487.1:0-1657 GCA_049975685.1 Anaerolineae bacterium | reverse complement strand
CCTTGATCCTGCGGCTTCGGGCATAGAGTATTTCGATAGCTTCGAATCGAGCCGGAATGTACGTTTCTATCTGCCCCTCGTCTGGAAGGGCTGGTAACCAAACCGGGCGATATATATAGTTGAGTGGGCAAAGCGACCGGGGCTTGGATGGGTGTGTAGCCCAGGGTCCCGGTCGCAGGCCCGATCATTTGATGAGAGAATGCGAGATCTTGGCTCGGATACGAATTTGATGTGAACGAGGAGGATTCATGACAGAGAAATCAATCACCGCTTTGAGAGACTGGCACGGGCCACTGGGTATAACCCTCAACCACGTGTTGGGCATAGTATTGGGAGCTTTGCTGATCACTGGTACCATCCTTGGGATACGCAGCTTCGTTGTTGCCCGGCAGGAATGGGTGCCCGGTACCATGCCCGTAAGCGAGGAGATCGAGGAGAAGTTCGGCGTGCGCTTCAACTTCCTGGCGGTCACTGCCGACGGGGGGATGGTGGAGCTCCGTTATCGCGTCATTGATGAGGATCGGGCCGCCAACTTCGGGCACTATACCGAAACGGCGCCCATGATCATCAGCGAGGATACCGGCAAGATGGTGGATGTAACCATCATGGGGCTGCACAACCACCGGGTTGAACCCGGTCGTACCTACTACATCCTCTACCGTAATACCGATAACGCCCTGGAATCAGGGCGTCCGGCTACTATTGCCATCGGCAGGTACGAACTCAAACACGTCGTGCCCTGGTAGGTCGAATAATAGCTGGGGCCGGTCTCTCGACCGTGCCCCAACTCAACCGAAACTTACCCGTACTATTTAGCTATTCCAAAGGAGTGGAGACATGAAAGTCGCAGCAGGTGTAATTGTCATTCTGGCGGTTGCGATCGCCATCATACCTATGTTCACGGATTGCCAATCGGCAGGCCGTACGTTGACCCTGGAGAGCGGAAGACAGATCCCTATGAAGTGTCACTGGTCGGGCCGGGCGGAGCTGGGGCTGGGTTTGCCCCTGGCCGCTGTCGGGCTCATGGTGGGTTTCAGTCAGAGCAAGGAGGCGCGTCGAATCCTTGGCGTCGCCGGCACGACCCTGGGGGCGGCGGTCATCTTAATACCCACGGAGCTCATCGGCGTCTGCATGAACCCCGATATGCCCTGCGTCTCAACCATGAAACCTGCCCTCATTCTGGGTGGGGCTCTGGCGATGGGCGTCAGTGTGGGAATCATCGTAGCCTCCTGGGGTAAGGAGGAAGATCTGGCGTGAAACTGCGCCGATTGGTGCTGAGAAACATCCTCGGCAACCTGTTTCGGAGCGGGGCCATCTTCCTCTGCGCGGCGTTGGTAGCCGGTCTCAGCCTGGCGGCGACGTTGGTCGTCCGAGGGGCTGAGACCGGTCTCCGCCGTAACCTGAGCCGGATGGGCGCGGATATTATCGTTATCCCCTGGGGCACCATGTCCGAGGATTTCGACAGCGCCCACCTGGCGGGCATGATGACCGAACGCTGGATGCCCCGTGCCTATATGGAACGCATCGCGGCGGTGGAGGGCGTCGAGATCGTCTCGCCGCAGCTCTATCTGTCGACGTTGACCGATAGCTCCTTCTCGTCACTGGACGAGATGTTCCTGGTTGCTTATGATCCCGTCACCGATTTCGTCCTGGAGCC
>JBNGDR010000486.1:0-1669 GCA_049975685.1 Anaerolineae bacterium | reverse complement strand
TCCACTGCCTTCAGGACAGGCCGCTCGGGACAAGTTTCCGAGGAACGCAGTGACGAGGCTTGCCCTGAGTGCAACGAAGGGCTTGTCCCGAGTGAAGTGGGGAAATCTCGTTCCGAGACCACCTCATGCTTGCGGGAAACGAGATCCCTCACTGTCCTTCACTGCCTTCAGGACAGGCCGTTCGGGATGACACCTAGTGCTGAACCGTTCTATCGTCCTTTCGTTCCCTCGTTGATTCGTTCTCTCGTTCATTCGCCTGCCTTTACCAAACGTGCGGGATAAGCCGCCACGAGCGCTGGCAATAGGCCTCCCACAACTCGCCGAACTCCCGGTGCATCGTGGTCTCCTCGTCCTTGATTCGCCACAAGAGGAGGCCCAGCAGGACAGGGTTTATCAGGAGACCCACCCACGAGCGGAAGAGGAGGGCCAGTCCAAGGCCCGTGAGTTCGGCGCCCAGATATCTCGGATGGCGGATGTTCTGGTAGATGCCGTTGGTGACCAGTCGGTGTCTATCCTGGATGGTGACGTCTGGGCTGTACATTCGCCCGAGTAGCACACCAGACCAGTAAATCAGTCCCATGCCCAGGACGAAGAGGGCTAGGCCAAGCCATCGCAGGATCTCACTATCGTTCAGTGTCCCAATATTCCGCCGGTCGGCAAAGGGTAGGAAGGCCAGGACTGCAAATAACCCCAGAGTGATCACGATACGTATAACAGTCTGCCGCTGGAGGCGCTTGCCCTTCTGCCCCCTACCTCCCCGGATACCCTCAGGCGCGTCGTAGGCCTGGTAACCGACAGCGAAACCCAGGATGACGATGAGTGCCGCGTAGCTCGACCTCTGAAGGCTTGAGAAAAACCCCTGGAGATGGTTGATACCCCATCCCAGGAGCGGCAATCCCAGGTAACCCAGCAGGGTATTGATGAAGAATCCCAGGCTTCGCAAGGCTTTCATGGAATCTCCTCACTTAGCTGTCCGGCGGTATGCCCGGACCGACCACGTGCCAGTGCATGTGCGGCGTGACGCCGGGCGCGGCAGCGTTGGCTCGCACGTAGAAGCCCGCCTGGTCAAGGCCCAGGGCCTGGGCCGTCCTCTGGACGGTCATCACCATTGAGGAGAGAAGCGCGCCGTCGAGCGCCAGGGGATGGAGGATGGAGGGCACGTGATCCTTCGGTATGATCACGACGTGGATCTCGGCCTTGGGCTGTGGATGGTGGAAAGCCAGGACGTGATCGTTCTCCCAGACCTTTCTCACCTTGATCTTGCCAGATAGGACGTCTTCGCAGTACCAGTCTCGACGCGCCATTGATCTTGCCCCCTAATCTTTGCTCTGCGTCGGATCCTGCACCACGCCTGTGAAGAGCAGTAGACCCGTCTCGTTATCGCGGATGGCGCAGAAGAAGGGGCGATCCAGTACCATGCTGAAGCGATAGCTCAGTCCTCTCGCCATGACGACCGCGGTGGCAGCGGCTGCCTCCGTCCCCTCTTCGTTCACCTCAACGAAGGTCTTGTGGATGACCTTGCTGATGAACAGTGGCCCCGCGCCCATGCCCACGAAGTCCGTGCCTGCGAGGATCTCACCACCGAGTTTCTTGAGGTTGGAGAGGAGATCCGTGCCGTATTCGATTTTGAAGCGGGGCAGGACGATATCGCCTTCCATCTGATAGAAGC
>JBNGDR010000485.1:0-1670 GCA_049975685.1 Anaerolineae bacterium | reverse complement strand
AGGGGTTGACGTGAACCGGGTGCGCTATCTCACCGTGACGCTGGGCGGGATGCTCTCCGGGCTGGCGGGGGCGTCGCTTTCCATTGCGCTGCTCAACGTCTTCCAGCAGAACCTGACCAGCGGATTGGGCTTCATCGCGGTGGCTCTGGTCTATTTCGGTGGGTGGCGTCCGGGGGGTGTGATGTTGGGCGCGTTGCTCTTCAGTATGGTCAACGCGCTCCAGCTGTGGGTGCAGGTTTTGAACATCCCCATCCCGGCCGACATCGCGGTGATGATGCCCTATGTTCTCACCATCGTGGCGTTGGTAATTGCCGTGCAGCGCGTGCGCTCCCCCACGGCGCTGACCAAACCCTTTGTTCGGGGCGAGTAAACTCTATTGCACAGAAAGATTAGCAGTAATCCGGTTGTACAAATCCATATTTCTCAGAAGGAGGATACGATGCGTAACATTTTCAAGTGGTTGATGATGCTGGTAGCATTGGTGCTGGTGCTCAGCGGCTGTGGTGGTGGCGGGGCCGCAGATGACGGTGTCTTCAAGGTCGCCGTCGTCATGCCCAGCGCCATCAACGATCTAGCCTTCAGCCAGAGCATGTACGATGCGCTGATCCGGATGCAGGAGCAGATGGGCGGGGAAGAGAAATTCGAGATCGCCTACTCTGACAACACCTTCGTGGTGGATGACGCCGCGGCAGCCATCCGCGACTACGCCAGCCAGGGCTACGATCTGGTCATTGCTCACGGCTCGCAGTACGGGAGTTCGTTGCAAGAGATCGCGCCAGATTTCCCCGACACCAGTTTCGCCTGGGGTACCACGGTCGACACCTTCGTGGATCAGGGGATCAATAACGTCTTCGCCTACGAAGCACGCGCCGAAGAGGGCGGATACGTCAACGGCGTGATGGCGGGCGCGCTGACCGAAAGCAACATCATCGGCGTGGTCGGCCCCATCGAGACGGGTGACGCCAAGCTCTACGTAGATGGTTTCGTCGCCGGCATCGAGGCCACCAACCCCGAGGCTAAGGTCAACGTGAACTGGATCGGATCCTTCAGCGACGTGGCACTGGCTTCCGAGGCAGCGCAGACTCACGTCAACGCGGGCGCGGATCAGCTCAGCGGCACGGCGCAGATGGTCGTCGGTGCCATCGGTGTGGCGGAGGAGAACGGCGTGGGCTGGTTCGGCACCCAATCCAGCCAGACATCCCTCGCACCCAGCGTCGTCGTCGCCAACCAGATCTATGACTGGGACGGCGTCTTACAGGAGATGCTCGACCTCATCGGCGAAGGGACGCTGGGCGGCAAGGCCTTCGCGCTGACGTTGGAGAATGGCGGGTTGGTCATCGAATACAACGATGCGTATGATCTCCCCGACGACGTGAAGTCCCTGGCAGAAGAAACTATCCAGGGCATCATCGACGGCTCCATCACCGTTGACGTAGGCCAGTAATCGGATACCAAACCGGGTAAGTGCACGGTCTTCGCCAGCACTTACCCGGTGCTACCTCAATCGTTCATTCGTTCATTCGCTGATTCGTTCATTCGTTTCTCTCGGGGAGGAGACCATGACGGCGACCAATATTCTGCCTTCAGGCCATACGAGAATCGACAAGATGGAGATGCGCGGGATCGTTAAACGTTTTCCGGGCGTACTCGCCAACGATCACGTCGATTTC
>JBNGDR010000484.1:0-1670 GCA_049975685.1 Anaerolineae bacterium | reverse complement strand
CGTCTATCCCGTCTCCGCCATCCACGGTATGGGCATCGCCGATCTGCTGGATCTTGTGGTGGCGTCACTGCCGTCAAAGGTGGAACTAGAAGAGGAAACCGAAGCTGCTCGCCTGGCCATAGTGGGCCGGCCTAATGTTGGTAAGTCCTCATTGCTGAACCAGCTTCTGGGGCAGGAGCGGGCAATAGTCAGTCCTGTGGCCGGCACGACGCGTGACGCGCTGGATACGGAGCTTACCTGGGAGGATCGGCACGTCATTCTCATCGATACCGCAGGTATCCGCCGTCGGGGCAAGATTCAGTGGGGCGTGGAGAAATACAGCGTGCTGCGAGCCCTCAAGGCCGTTGAACGGGCCGAGGTAGCCCTGCTGCTCATCGATGCGACCGAGGGCATCACCTCGCAGGACAGTCACATTGCCGGGCTCATCGCCCAGCAGGGCGTAAGCATCGTCGTCCTCATCAACAAATGGGATGCCGTTCCCCAAGAGATGAGAGAAAAGGGGTTATACCTGGAGACGATGGTGCGGGAGCAACTCAAGTTCATGCCCTACATCCCGGTGCTCTTCATCTCAGCGCTCACGGGACTCCACGTGAACCGGGTCATCCCTACGGCTCTGGAGGTGGTCCAGGCCCGCTACCAGCGCATCCCTACCGGACAGCTCAACGATACGTTGCAACAGGCCCTCGCCGCCCACTCGCCCCCGAACATCCGAGGTCGCAAGTTGAAGCTCTACTACGCGACTCAACCCGAGGTTGCGCCTCCCACCTTCGTGCTCTTCGTAAACGATCCCCGGTTAGCTCACTTTTCGTATATCCGCTACCTGGAGAATCGCATCCGCGAGATCTACCCGTTTCCCGGAACCCCCCTGCGCATCAAGATGAGCGGTCACAAGAAGCGGGGAACATAGAGCAAGAAAACTCCAATCAGGAGAGGGCGTAGGCCAGCGCCGCTTCCGCATGGAGAGCAGTAGTATCAAAGAGAGGTACCTCGACATCCGCTTCGCGAACCAGTAGCGGTATTTCGGTGCATCCCAGAATGACACCCTCCGCGCCCCTTGACGACAGCTGGCGAATGATGGCCGCGAAACGTGCCCGCGATGCGGCCTTGATGTTGCCAGCCACCAGCTCCTCGTAGATCACGCGATCCACCACGGCACGCTCCTCCGTCTCGGGCACGAGAACTTCAATACCTCGTCGGGCCAGCGCCATGGGATAGAGATCGCTCTCCATGGTGAAGCGAGTACCCAGCAACCCTACGGTGGTCATCCCCTGCGCTTCAATGGCCTCCCCGACCGTCTCCAGCAAGCTGAGCAGCGGAATATCCACCCCCGCCTGCACCTCGTCGAAGACACGATGCATCGTGTTCGTAGCGATAATGATGAAATCCGCACCGGCGGCCTCCAATCTCTGAGCCGCACCGGTCAAGCCCTCCGCCACCAGATCCCACCGAGCCGCTTCGGGCCAATCGATGTAAGGTTGAAAGCTAACACTGTAAATGATGATCTCTGGGAAAGCGTAATCACCGAAGCGCTCGACGTAGTTGCGCGTGATGGTCTCGTAATAAGTCACTGTGGATTCGGGGCTCATGCCACCCAGGATGCCGATGGTTTTCATAAAACCTCCTCAGAAAATAGGTACTTTGTCATCCCCGCTGCGCTCGGGACAAGTTTC
>JBNGDR010000483.1:0-1672 GCA_049975685.1 Anaerolineae bacterium | reverse complement strand
ATCGAAGATCCGGCAGCTCTGACAGAGCGGTGGTGCGGTACCGAGACCCGGATCGTGGCGGCAAACGGCGGGACAGGGCACGTGCTCGCCGCCGGTCTTACGCCCCATCACGTCATCGGCGACCTCGATTCTCTCTCCGATGAGATCCGGGAACGCCTGTCAAAAGCGGGGACTGAATTCCACCACTATCCACCCGCCAAGGACGAGACGGACCTGGAGCTGGCCCTCCTCTGGGCCGCCGAGCAGGGCGCCGACGAGATCGTCGTGCTGGGCGTGCTGGGCGGACGGCCCGATCAGGAGCTCGCCAATCTGCTGTTATTGGCATTGCCCGAACTGGAGGGACTCACTACGCTCATGGTAAGAGGCTGCTGGGAAATTCGACTGATTCGTGGCAAGAAAAAGCTGCATCTTGAAGGTACACCCGGTCAGAGACTCTCTCTTATCCCTCTGGGAGGGGATGCGCGGGGCGTTACCACCGCCGGGTTGCGTTTTCCTCTGCATTCCGAGACATTACGCTTCGGCCCGGCCAGGGGCGTGAGCAACGTCTTTGAAGGTAACGAGGTGACTATCGAGCTAGAAGCAGGATTATTGTGGTGTTTTCACGAACGGCGAATGCACGAACGGTGGGAGTAGGACAATCTTTGCTTACTGCTACCTGCGCCCTGCTCACCGCTCACTATATACCCAAGGAGGTTAACCTCTATGAGACGCTTGACGATATTGATACTGTTGATGATGCTACTGTTATCTGCCTGTGGGACATTGTCCCCAACGGAAACGACCACCGAAGATCCGACGGAGGAGATCCGCGAGCTGCGGGTCATGACTTACGACAGCTTCAGCATCAGTGAAGAGGTCATAGCTCAATTCGAGGAGGAACACAATACCCAAGTGCAGTTCCTCCAGGCCGGCGACGCCGGGACCATGCTCAACCAGGCCATCCTGACCAGAGATGATCCCCAGGCCGACGTGCTCTACGGTGTGGACAATACCTTCCTCAGCCGGGCACTGGAAGCCGGAATCTACGAGCCTTACGAAGCCAAGAACCTGGATCAGATCCCCGATGAGCTGCAGCTTGACCCCCAGCATCGCGTTGTACCCACCGATTACGGCGACGTCTGCCTCAACTACGACAAGAGCTATTTCGAAGAGAACGAGATTGCCGTCCCCGAAACACTCCGCCAGCTGACCGAACCCGAATACCGGGGGCTGCTGGTAGTGGAGAACCCCGCTTCGTCCTCACCGGGCCTGGCCTTCCTCATCACTACCATCGGCCTCTTCGGAGAAGAAGGTGATTATACCTACCTCGACTTCTGGGCCGATCTACGGGAGAACGAGGTTCTCGTCGTGGATGGCTGGGACACCGCCTACTACAGCGAATTCAGCGGCGGCGCCGGGAGTGAGGGCGCGCGCCCGCTGGTCGTCAGCTACGCCACCAGCCCAGCCGCCGAGGTCTTCTTCAGCGAGCAGGATCTGGAAGCGCCGCCCACGGGGGCCATCACCGCACCCAGCACCTGCTTCCGCCAGATCGAGTTCTCCGGCATTCTCAAGGGCGCCGAGAACCCCGAACTGGCACAGGCCTTCATCGAGTTCCTGTTGAGCGAGCCCTTCCAGAGGGACATCCCCACCCAGATGTGGGTCTTCCCTGCCAACCCGGAGGTCGAACTGCCCC
>JBNGDR010000482.1:0-1673 GCA_049975685.1 Anaerolineae bacterium | reverse complement strand
GTGGTGGTGCGCTGGTCAGGTGGCGCCGTCGGTGGACGGTACGGCGTGCGCTTCCGGCACCAGGACGAGAGCAACTACTACGCCTTCTATCTGGGGAACGATGGGCGTTGCGAGATCACCAAGCGGGTCAATGGTGAAAAGATACACCTGATTGAGGGCTTCTCTAATGCCATCGACCGTATGGGTGGGGAGAATAACATCCGCGTGGAGGCACAGGGGTGCTGGTTCACCTTCTTCGTCAACGATCAGTACGTCACCTCCCTCCACGACGTGGATCACCGCCTGGGAGACGTGGTCTTCTACGCCCACGCGCCCCAGGGCGCGGATTTCTTCGAAGCCTCCTTCGATAACCTGCAGGTCATGAGGTTTCGGTGATGAAGGTCAAGGGTGCAATTCATTATCTACTGTCGGAAAAGAGCAAAGAGCGCCGAGTTGCCTTCTCAGCCATGATAGAGTAAACTAAAGAGGGCTGGATAGCCTGCTGTTGCAATTTATGGAGTAGGCGTCGTGTGTGTCATCTGCACCTACGTAGTTCATCGGTAGATATTCCCATTCGTAGCATATCCTGAACCTCATGTAGGTTCCCCAGATGGCGAATTCATCCCAGGACTTACCACCTGTCATCATCGCACACCTGGGCGCCATCGCCTTGAAGATGGCGTTGGTTTTTGCCGGAACCTGGCTCTACGTGCGGTATGGCGGCAAGAAGCTGGTGGGTGCCTTGGCCGTCGTGGGGGTTCTGGCTACGGCACTGGTATGTGTTCTGATGGTTATCATTTCCGGCATTCTGGCGACCGCGGGCTTCACGTTGTGGAACCAGCTGGGCTAGCACATTATGACCGTTCGGTCATAGGAGTACATTATGAAAACACTCAAACGTCTCGTACGATTCTTGATCTTCGTGGGTACGGGTTTGTCGGTCATCATCTTGATTAACCTGACCGTCGGCGTGGGACGTGGTCAATGCCCCGAGTGTGGTTACCGGGGTGATCTCCACAAGTGCAAGCATTGCGGCTGGACGGCGTGTCTGGCCTGCTGGCAGCGGATGAGCCGGTACAACCGCGCTCAACTGACATGAAACGCACCCCTGTGAGATAATAACAAGGAGAGAGAAAACATGGCACGTTGTCACATGTACGACATCAAGGGCTACCCGTACACTTTGGACCATTGTCGAGAAGGTGGGGAGTTGCGCATGTGTCAGGTCTGCGATTCCTCCACCCACAGTTTTCGTGTGGACGGAAAAAGGATCAGACCCTTCACCTGCGAAGCGCATGGTCAATGGATGACGGGGGAGTGGGTCTTTACCAACTATCCCGACCTCGACAACCATACCATCGATCGCTGGACGTCCAGGGTCTGGGTCTGTGAGACCCACTGCAATCCCGCCGCTTTCCGACGCATGCAGGAAGCCGAGAAAGAGCAGGAAAAGATCGAAGAGATCAGGAAGCAGGTAGAGGAACGCCACGAGCGATGGCGGGCAGAGAATCGGTGCATTTACTGCGGTGAGCCGTTAAGCTGGTGGCATCTGTTCTGGAAGCGAGATCGACACTGGGGGTGCCCCTAGGACGCCGCCGCGTCTGAAAACACAACCACAGCCCTTGCTTTCCAGAAGCAAGGGCTGTGATCCTCGAAATCCGATTTTTAACCTGATCCCCAGTCCCCGATCCCTG
>JBNGDR010000481.1:0-1675 GCA_049975685.1 Anaerolineae bacterium | reverse complement strand
CGATAGCTCTGGTCGGGCAAGGGCTCACCAGCGGCGTCGACGGCCTCCCAGCGCGTGCCGGACGCCGGGTCCCAGATGCCCAGGGCCACTATTCCCTCTGTGGTGGCCCCCTTGATGAAGCGTACCTCTTGGATAACCTCGCCGGGCTGCCACGAAGCCAGAGGGTAGAGGCCGCGCAGGGGATCGCCATCAGCCTGGGTCACGAGAGCGCCGTCGGCCTTCGCCAGCCAGTGGGTGAAGACGGTGGACATACCTTCCATGGTGTCCAGGGCCTGCCACTCGGCTTCGACGGTGATCTCCGTGGGGCCTGTCCAGCGGCAGCTCGCTGACCGGAGCCGCACACTCTCCCTGAAAGTAGCTAGCCCCTCGCCCGTGGGTTGAGGGGGAAGCACTTGCCCGGCCTCCTGGAGGTTCATATCTTCAGCGCCGTAGATAGCCAGCTTCACCGGGTACCCTGTGCGGAGATCCTCAGGTGTCAGCGGAGGATCGGTCAACTCCAGGAAGTAGGGAAGCGGCGGCAGGATGGAACCCATGGATCGACCGGTGAAGGTAGGAACCTCTCCGACGTGGGCGCGCACCAGCATCTGGCTGTTGGTGGGTGGGGGCAGGGGGATAATGCCTTCGTGCATGAGGGGGTAGGTCCGCTCTTTGGGTGTGACCCGCCCCGGCAGGTTGACCACGAGGGTCTCTGGCTCTGTCTGTGCTGTCTCGATGGCCTGCCAGAGGAGATCCCCCGTCATCCGGTGGGTGGCAGTGACCTCCCGCAGGAAGAAGAAGGATGGGACGAGAGCGAGAGCTGCCATCGCGATCTGCAGGGCTCGACGCCACCAGGCGTTCCCCTGATGGCGGGTGATTCCGGCGATGGAAAGCCCCCACATTAATGCTGCACCGGCGGATCCAGCGTAGAAGGCGCGTGTGGGATCACGGAACCAGTTGAAGGGTTGGGTCGTTAGAGGCATGACGGCCCAGAGGATGCCCCAGCCCAGGCTGAAGATGAACCAGCGAAGCTGTTTGTGATCCTGCTCGCGTCCACGGTTGAGGACTGCCAGTCCCGCCAGGGTGACGACGCTCAGCAGAATCATGGCCGTGATGGGGGATATCATCGTCTGGAGGTCGGCAAGGGGCGCGACGGGATAGGCCAGTGATTGCAGGAGGGCAACGACGTTATAGAAGGGATGCAGACCTGTCAGGAACTCGGTGGGGACGGCGGTGGAGAGGGACATGATGATAGCGAAGGGTATGGCCGACGCGATGATGTGGGCGAAGGCCCAGCGACGATAAGGAGGATGGTGTAGTACCAGCTCGGCGCCCACGATGGCAGCACCGGTCACGACGCCTGCTTCGTAGGTTAACCCGGCCGTCGTTGTCAGGAGGAGGGCCAGGAGGTGCCAAGGGGTGCTCTGCTGTTCCCGCGCTCGCAGGTAGACGAGGAGGGCGCCCAGCGCCAGACCTGTCGTTAGAGGATAGGAGATAGCGCTGACCCACAACACGACATTGGTGGCGAAGGGGAAGAGGGTGAAGAGGGCGGAAGTGAGGGGAACCGTGAGCAGAGGGTTTCCCCCGGCGCGGGCTGCCAGTGCACCGGTGAGCACGGCGCACGCCACGTGTGCCACAAGGTTGAGAGCGTGCAGCAGCGCTGGCGACAGATCTCCTGTCACCACGTACAAGGTTCGCA
>JBNGDR010000480.1:0-1677 GCA_049975685.1 Anaerolineae bacterium | reverse complement strand
GTCCCACCCCGGTTGAAAATGCCTGCACCGTCTTGCGCCTTCCCATCTGCGATGGTTATCCCGGAGAGGATCGCATTCACGTCCTCGTTGATCCAGAAGACACGCCAGGTATCATCACCATTGACGATCAGATCAGCTGCTCCAGGACCCTCGATGGTCAAATCCTTATCGATGGTGAGGTAATCTAAGGTCAAGGTGATAGTCCCTGTCACGTCGAAGTTTATGGTGTCGCTTGCGCTCGCAACGGCGATGGCGTCCCTGAGGGAACAATCACCATCTGAGCAACTGCCATCGCTCTCATCGGCAAGAGTATCAACGGTTATAGTGGCGGCAAACACGGGCAGAGGTAAGAGGATGAAGAGAGGGAGTAAAGCAAGAGCAAAAGTGAAGAGCATGCGTAATATCCTAATGCCATATTTCGTCTGAATCGTTTGAGTTTTCATCAGTGCCTCCTCATAAAATCAGTTAATGGTTACAAGTTGAACGTTGAAAGTTGTGGATCTATCGCTCCTTTCATCGTTGATCAAAGAAAGCTATCCGGGTATCTCGCAAGAGTCAGTACACTTCATCCGATCTTCGAGAAAAACCTGCAAATGTTTGGGATCTGCAAATCCCCAACGTTCACCCGTGCGGACATCTTCCACACTAACGCGCCAGACAGCTGGCTCGCCAGGTGAAGCCTGTCGCTCCAGCCAGAGGGTGACGACATAGATGGATCGCTTTTTTGGGGTCAGCAAAAATGTCTTTCTCCCTGCTATGAGAAATGGTATACTTAAGAGCGTATCAGCCCTTACTCTATCAGAGCACCGTTGATTTAGCGTTGATGTTGCGTTGATACATCCAGCAGCCAAGGACTCAACCAATCTTCTGTTGACTGACGGGCCCTAGGAGGAGCCACGCCCATGAGCTTGAGCCTTACCATGTTGGGCCGGTTGGAGATAACCTGGAAGGGGAAAATACCTCCGTCGCTGACGTTACGCAAAAGCCAGGCGCTGTTGATCTACCTGGCCCTCAAACCAGGCGCTCACGATCGTAGCCATCTCGCCGGGTTACTCTGGGGCGATCTCCCGGAGAAGAACGCCCGCCGCAACCTGCGCCACGCCCTCCATACACTACGCCAGGCCATCGACCCGGAGATCCTGGAGAGCGACCGTCTCTCCACCGGTCTGAATCCTGATACTCCCATCCGTGCAGACGTATTGGAATTTGAGGATGCGTTGGATCAGGCCGAACGCCATCGCTCTGTGAAGGAACTAGATGCCGCCATCGATCATCTTGAGAGTGCTACCGTACTCTACCAGGGCGATTTTCTGGCCGATTTCGACATGGACGATTGCCTGGAATTCGAAGAATGGGCCACCAGTCGGCGGGCACACCTCCGGGTTCAGTTCCTGGAAACGCTGGACAGTCTGGTCACTTACTGGACGCGGCGTGGAGCTTATGAGCGAGCACTGCGTCACGCGCGGCGCCAACTCACCTTAGAACCGTTGTGGGAGAACTCCCACCGGCAGATGATGACGTTGCTGGCGCTCACCGGACAGCGCAGCGCCGCGTTAACCCAGTATCAGATCTGCCGCCGTATCCTTAACGAGGAATTGGGCTTGGAACCTCTGGAAGAGACAATAAATCTCTATCGTGCTATCCAGAGCGCGAACTTCGCCCCACCCGATATTGGGG
>JBNGDR010000479.1:0-1681 GCA_049975685.1 Anaerolineae bacterium | reverse complement strand
TCGTTCTTTCGTTCTTTCGTTCTTTCGTTACATCATCCTCGCGCTTCCTCTCGCCTTTCTTCTTCTCTTCTATTTCTACCCCCTGGAGGAGATCGTCCGCGTCAGCCTGACGTGGGAAGGGGCAACCGGGGGTATTCGTGCGCTGGCAGAAGGGCTCTTCAGCGCGGGTACGGCCCGCATTGTGGGGTTCACAATAGGGCAGGCCGCGCTCTCCACGCTGCTGACCCTTCTGCTGGGGCTGCCAGGCGCCTATATCTACGCCCGTTATGATTTCCCCGGCAAGAACCTCCTCAGCGCCTTGACTACCGTCCCCTTCGTCCTGCCCACCGTCGTCGTGGCGGCGGCCTTTACCGCCGTCATGGGGCCAAATTCGCCCTATAATATGGCACTGATACGCTGGTTCAATCTGGAACGTGCCCCTCTGGACCTGCGATACACGCTGGTCGCCATCCTCATCGCCCACGTCTTCTACAACTACACCCTGGTGCTGCGGATGGTGGGGGGCTTCTGGACCCATCTCGATCCCCAGCTAGTAGAGGCCGCACGGACCCTGGGCGCTTCACGGTGGCGCGCCTTCCGGGAAGTGACGCTGCCCCTGCTGATGCCTGCTCTGGGCGCGGCTGCGCTCCTCGTCTTCATCTTCTGCTTCACCAGTTTCGGCGTGGTCCTCATTCTGGGCGGTCCTCGCTTCGCCACTCTGGAGGTAGCCATCTACCGGCAGACCGTCAACTTCGCGAATCTGCGCGTCGCGGCCGGTCTATCGCTCCTGCAGATCGCGCTCACGCTATTGATGACACTGACCTACACCCGTCTCCAGACACGCGTCGCTCGCCCACTGGAACTGAGGTCGCGGGAGGTAACGCAGCGGCGGCCCACACGACCGGGGGAGATGGTTTTTGTCGCACTCAACGTAGGCCTGGCTTTCCTTCTGCTGGGACTCCCACTGCTAACCCTGGCGGCACGCTCCTTCGGCGCCGGATTCCGCTATTACGGCGCCCTCTTCGAGAATCCCCGTCGCTCCATCTTCTACGTGCCGCCGGTCGTGGCCGTGGGTAACTCACTCAAGTTCGCTCTGGCAACGATGGCTCTGGCACTGACATTGGGGCTGCTCACGGCTCTGGCCCTCTACCGCCAAAAGCGGGGATGGCTCATCGATGCGCTCTTCATGTTACCCTTGGGGACCTCCGCCGTGACCCTGGGTTTGGGCTACCTCCTTGCCATGGATCGCCCCCCGCTAGATCTGCGGGGCACGTCCCTGCTTATCGTCTTCGGCCACACGCTGGTGGCGCTGCCCTTCGTCGTGCGCAGTCTGCTGCCCGCGCTCCAATCCATCCGGCCGGCGCTGCGTGAGGCAGCGGCGGTACTGGGAGCGCCCCCCCTGCGCGTCTTCGTCGAGGTCGATCTGCCCATCGTCTGGAGGGCACTGGCGGTGGGGGGCGTCTTCGCCTTTACAGTCTCCATGGGCGAATTCGGCGCCACCTCGATGATCGCGCGCCCCGAGATGCCCACCATCCCCATCGCTATCTACCGCTTCCTCTCCCGCCCCGGCTCGCTGAGCTACGGGCAGGCGCTGGCCATGTCCACCGTGCTGATGGTGGTCTCCGTCGTCGGCTTTCTGGCGATGGAGCAGCTGCGTCCGCCGGGGGCCCAGGCGTTCTAAAGGATGAAGGCGGAAGGATGA
>JBNGDR010000478.1:0-1687 GCA_049975685.1 Anaerolineae bacterium | reverse complement strand
TTCCCTGTACTGGAGGCCCAGCAGTGCGGCACGCCCGTCGTAGCCGCAGAGCGAGCCAGCCTCGTGGAGGTGACTGGGGAAGCGGGGCTGCTCATCGACCCCGAGGATCCCGCCGACATAGCAGAGGCCTGTTTGCGCATTGCCCGCGACCCCGCACTGCGGGCCGAGCTGCGCGAAGCAGGTTTTCAGCACGCAGCGACCTTCACCTGGGAGCGGGCCGCACGTGAGACATTGGCAGTGTATGCGGAGACGCTAGGGCGGAGGTGAGACGCGCGTTAGCCTGGAAGCTCAAGCGGAGGACAGCGTAAGACACCCCTGGCGCAAAGTGTGCATCCAACCTGAACTGACTGGAGTGGCGGCACAAGGATTCGTTTCATCCCTCATTCCTCATCCTTCCGCTTTCATCCTTGTATCAGAGCCCCCAGGCGAATAGGATCTCCTTGGCTGCCTGCTCGGCCTGGTTGTAGTGGTTGAGGACGCAGGGAATCTCATTCTCCACCGCGATCTCCATGTCAGAGAGAGAAGAGGTCGTCCGCCCGAGGATGCGCGCCCGGAATGCTTCTTCCTCAAGCCTCTCGGGTTCGCGATTCACAAGACGGTAAACCCACTCGTAGCCATCCGGCGCCGCCAGATAAACGATCTGCAGATCGTCCTCCCAGGCGGGGATATCCGAGATAGCCGTGGTCTTGATGTGCAGCAGTGCAGGAATGACCGTCTCCAGGTACATGACCTGCTCCAACGCCGACCGGATGTCCTCCAGCAGGATAGCGTTACTGGCACCCGGTCGTGACTCGTACTCGTAATAGATATCCGTGGGGCTATAGATCACCTCTGGATGGTGAATATCCTGATACCCCTCTTTTACCTCCCGTACAAAGACGTAGGGATTCTTGTGTCCCTCGCCGGGACGTGGCTCCCGCGTTGCCAATAGATAGATGCGGGGCAACTCCAGTGAGCGCTCGCGCAGAAAGCGTTCCACCCGTTCCATCACGTAGCTCTGCCCTGCACCCGAGGCGCCGTTCAGCGCCAGAATGCCCATCGCTCGCCGGGGACGCTCTGCGTCGATATCCTCAACCTTCGGAAATGCATGGAGGAGCCTGTTGTACTCCTCAGCCTGAGCCAGAAGTTTATCCCGTTCGTCGGCAGGAAAGGCCTGCAATAATTCATCAAGATGATCTCTTGTGTACATTTATCTCCTCTATCTCCTCACTTCACGTCTGATTCAGTCTTTGCTCAACGATTTCAGTCTCTCCGACACACATACCACCGCCTCCTCAGGCGATGCAACGGAGACCAGCGCCACCAATGACACCCACACGAGGATAATGAAAGCGAGACATCTCAGCCGCCCAGCGCGAAGGTCTTCAGCGCCGTGTACTCCGCGCCCGTCGGCTTGAGATCACTCTGGAAAAGGATAATCTCGCGCGCCTCTTCCTCGGTTAACAACCCGATCTTCGCCGCGTCAATCTCCTGTCCGATGAGACGCGCCTGGCTCCGTGAGATCCGGCGCCGCGTCCGCCCCAGGGTAAGGTGAGGTTTGAAGGGACGCGTCTCGGGCTCAAAGCCTACCCGTTCCAATGCTTCGTTCACGGCCTTGTGCAACAGAGCGAGCCGTCCCGTCGGTTCCTCGACACCCACCCAGATCACGCGGGGATTACGCGTATTTGGGAAAGCTCCCAAACCTTCC
>JBNGDR010000477.1:0-1689 GCA_049975685.1 Anaerolineae bacterium | reverse complement strand
GGGTGGGTGCCACCAATGTGGTAACCCGTACTATCTTCGCCAAGGTCACGCCCAAGGTGATCAGCGCTCTGAGTAGCGCCATTGACGCCATGGTGAGGCGTATGCGTTTCACCTCATCTGAGAGAGCCATCGGTGATTACGTGGCCTATATTCTGGAGAATCGTGGCAGCTATCCCTCCGACCATATCGCGAAGCAAGCGGCCAAAATCAGCAAGTGGGCCAAGTTGAAAAAGGCGGTGGGGGGCGCGGTCTCCGATGGCTGGGTGACGTTGTCAAAGAAGCTCCGCTCCTTGTGGAATCAGGTCAAGGCGAATAAGGGCATGGTGCTCCTGGCGGCGGTGACGGCGGTCATCACCCTGGTGACGGCTATTGTCTTCGCCAGCCTGGGAAAATGGGATATCGCGCTCCAGGCTGTGCTGGTCGGGGTGAGCGTGATCATCTTGCTCAAGGCTATCTACGATCTGGTGAACAAGACGGGGCAGACGGCGGCAACGGCGGCTCAGACGGCCGCAACCGCCGGTCGCAGCGCTGCCAACGCTGTCAGCAAGGCCTCCATCGCGGCCATGATCATTGGAGCGGTCATCGCCTTCGGTTTCTTCCTCTATACCTGGATCTCAAGCGGTGTGCGGATCTTCAGTCTTGCCTTCAACTCCCTGCTGGCGCAGACCGTGGCCCAGATCTACGTGTTGACCTTGATGTTCATTCTGGCGCTGAATCCTGTGGGCGCGGTGGTGGCGGCCATCATCGGTGTGATCGACGCCATTGCTATCGCCGTCTGCACCGCCATCGGTGAGGAGGCCACGACGCACTCCGTGGGACAATGGTTCTGTCAGGGGTTGAGCGGCCTGGCGACCAGCGCCATCAAGAACTGGCTCTACGACGCCCACGACCTGGTGGACATGCGGGAGGGCGAGGATCCGCCCCGCTTGCAGATCTTCGGCTTCGATCAGGATCTGGGAACGCCCCGCTGGGGTCTCTCGACGCGCAATTCGTTGAAATTCAGTCTCTCGGTCACCAACACCATCCAGCTGGCGCACGTCTTCCCCACGTGGGAGGAGATGCTCGACGGCTGGTCGAGCGGCGAACGCCTCATCCCCGTGGATTGGAAATCGCTGGCATACGGTTGGATGTTCAACAACGATAAGTTGGATGACGCCACCTTTACCTACGCCCTGCAGACGGCAGAGCGTGACATCCATGACTCTCTTGAGCGTGGCGATATGGAAGCCGAGTGGACGGCCACCGAGTCTGACTACGGCAAATACGAGATCGTGCCCTTCTGGATCGTGAGGGACGTGGATATAGCTGGCGTGCCGCTCGATCAAACAGGGATCAATCGCTCGGTCAGTCTGTACCTTTCCGAAGGTTACGCACTGCCCATTCAGGAGTGCTGGGCGGTGCCGAATCCCACGATGGCGCCGCCGGGTATCCCCCTCTATTCCCTCATCCCCGTCTGTGAGATGCGGACCAACGCTGGCACCAACCAGATCGACCTGGGGCAGGAGATCCACCTCGACGTCTTCCCGCCTGATCTGGCGCAGTTCTACGATCTGGTGGAGATGGACGGGGGCTACTCTCTCTCCTGGGCGCAGGACGGTGCTCATACCTTCGCCCGCCAGCTAGACGCCGATGGTGACGGGTTGATCAACCGGCGTGACGGCGGCGCCGATCCCGACGATAGCACGCCCG
>JBNGDR010000476.1:0-1689 GCA_049975685.1 Anaerolineae bacterium | reverse complement strand
GTTCGGGATGACAACTAGTGTTGAATTTTCGTCCATTGGTGGTGTGGCTTGCCACATGTCGACTCCTTGTGATATTCAGTGAGCAGAGAACAGAGAGCGGAGAGCAGGGACTTGGGATCGGGGACCGGGGATCAGGGCATAACCTCACTGTTAAAGTTTACACGTTCACACATTCCAACGTTCACACGCTTCACGAATCATCAAAATCACCCATGAGATCAGCGTCAAAGTCCGCTTCAGGCGGCCGATCCAGGTGGATGACGCGCTGGTGAGTACTTCCTGGCATCTTGCCGGTAGAGGTCCCACCATCGTAGCAACGCGGCACGCCCCATTCGCCGTGCCGCACGCGCCCCATGTGGTGATGTCCAAAGAGCAACGCGTCGACGTTTCCATGCCTGGCGACGATGGCCCCCAGCTTGTGGGAATCCTTGAGCCTGCTGAAAGGCACGAGAGCGAAGGGGTGGTGGTGCAGGTAGATGACCCTGCGGGTGCAGGTCCGGATTGTGCTGTCTCCCAGCAGATCGTCAAGACGCCGAATCTGGGTCTCGCCCAGCTCCCCGTCGGCGAACATGGCATCGTACCAATGGAGCTCCTCGGCCATCGAATCCAGACCGATGAAGGCGATGCTGTCGATGATGTCCACCCGGGGATAAGGAACATGAGGATCGCCGTAGAAGGTCTCCTTGAAGCGGGGCACGAACTTCTTGGAGGCCACGGGGCCAACCTTGTAGTCGTGGTTACCAGGCGCTACCAGCGTCTTGAAACCCGCCCCCTCCAGAGCGTCCACCCCATCCCGAGCCTCCCGATATTGGTGGCGCCCTCGCGCTTTCTCCACCAGATCGCCCGTGATGAGAACCACGTAATCAGAGGCGGGGCGCATGGTCGCTATGATCTGATCGACGACGTGCTGGAAACGCTCGTGCAGGGCACCAAAGCCAAGATGCAGATCACTCAGGTGGAGGATCTTCTTCATGGGTCGAGGTGTTCTATCATGGCCCAGGCGAAACGGGCCGCCTTCTCCAGACCTGCAGGATTTACGTTTGCGACGGTGTCGGTAGGTTGGTGCCAATTCGCCAGCCAGCCGTCCTCCCCGTATCCGACCAGACAGACACCGCGATAGCCCCGTTTGCGCAGTGCCCCTACCTCCTCACCGATGACCATCTCCCGTCCCGAGATGGGGATCTCGGGGTGAGCGCGGGCCGTCTCCTCAACCCAGGCCAGGGACTCCGAGTCGGGCCGGTAGGCACTGGGCAGCGCGAAACCGCTGTGCCGGGTGACGTAGGCGATATTCTCGGTCGCTACCATCTCCAGATCGAGGAACCAGGCATCGCGCAACGTATCTCCGTAAGCGTCGAGGAGGGCGTACGTTCCCAGGCAGCCCACCTCCTCCGCGCCGGTGAAGGCGAACCAGACCTCGGTATGGCGCAGCGGATGCTCCTTCAAATGCGCCGCCAACCCCAGCAGACAGGCGACAGCCGAGGCGTTGTCGCTGGCTCCCGGAACGTAATCCCCCGTCTCATCGAGAAGCATGACGAGCAGTCCCAGGAGGATGGCGATTTGGCTTGCCCGCCGGAAGCGTTTCGCCCCTTCTCCCCCACCTCCCGCTTCGGCAATCTGTGCGAGGCCGTTGCCCAGCAAGGCGCCCATGCCGGCCGTCGTCATGCCCAGCAAGCCCTTCTTGAACGCCGG
>JBNGDR010000475.1:0-1690 GCA_049975685.1 Anaerolineae bacterium | reverse complement strand
ATCGAGAGGAACCAGCTTCTGACGTTCTACGGCGTCGACGATGGGTAGCGAGACGATGCTATCCCCCTGGAGAGCAACCATCTGTCCTAGCTTTCCCTCGGCGATGAGGTGTACGGCCATCACACCAAAGCGCGTCGCCAGCAGCCGGTCAAAGGCGGAGGGTGATCCACCACGCTGCAAGTAACCCAGCACCATGGTACGCACGGCCGACTCCGTCCGCTTGCGAATCTCCTCGGCGACCTTCTCTCCGATACCACCCAGACGGGGCATACCACCGGGTCTGTCCTTATTCTCCCAGACCCGCTCGCCGCCGATGGGTTGAGCGCCCTCCGCCGCCGCGACGATGCTATAGTTGGCGCCTCCTTCGTAGCGCTCGCGGATCTTCTCGGCGACACACTCGGGATCGTAGGGAATCTCGGGGATGAGAATGACGTCAGCATCACCAGCGATCCCCGCCTCAAGCGCGATCCAGCCCGCATCTCGGCCCATCACCTCCATAATGATAACCCGGTGGTGGCTCTCGGCCGTCGTGTGGAGCTTGTCCAGCGCCTCGACGGCGGTGTTAATAGCCGTATCGAAACCAAAGGTCACCTGAGTCGAGAGAATGTCGTTGTCAATGGTCTTGGGAACGCCCACGGCCCGGAACCCTTTCTCTATGAGTTCCTGGGTGATGCGCATGGAGCCGTCGCCGCCGATGACGACCACGGCATCCAGTCCGAGAACCTCGGCCCTGCTGATCACGTCGTCGGAGACGTCGAAGGTCTTGAGTTCGCCCTCCCGTTCCACGACGTAATTGAAGGGATCGGCACGGTTGGTGGTGCCCAGGATGGTGCCCCCACGCGAGAGAATACCTCGCACGTCAACCAATCCAAGAGGACGGATCTTGCCCGGCTGGATGAAACCCTCGAAGCCATCCTCGATACCCAGTACTTCCCATCCATAGTTATAAACGGCGGTCTTAACAACGGCACGGATGACGGCGTTGAGGCCCGGAGCATCTCCCCCACCGGTTAGCACGCCGATCTTCTGAATTGTATTGACCATCTGTCCTCTCCTTTGTAACTAGTGCACATCTCCTACCATGTTTTCCTATATCATTGTAGCGAAAAAGCGGCGAAAGGCCAAATCCTGCCAGCTTCTCGTTTTCGCCAACCGGGGTACAATGGACATGTAGATGAGAATCAGCGGGAGGATCATGGAACTACGACAGATGCTCAAGATTCTAATACGTTGGTGGTGGCTCATCGCCATCCCTGTGATCGTGGTGGGTGGCTACGCGGCCCTGACCTACAGCACACCAGCCACGCAATACCAGGTCATCGTGAGTTTCGCGACCGGGACAGAACCGGCGGGTCTCTCGGTGGACTACGACCGCTACTACCCCTGGCTGACCTCGGAGTACATCGCCAACGGCCTGGCCGACATAGCCGTCACGGATGCTTTCGCCGATGCGGTCACGGCACGACTGGTTGAGGCGGGTATTGAGATCTCGGGGGGCACCGTGAAGGGCCGCATCGTGAGCGATAATGCCCAGTCCATCGTGCGTATCTACCTGACCTGGCCCGATCCCATCGAGATTCTTGCGATAGCGGACGCCATATCGGCTGAGATCATAACCAACGGCGCAGCGTACTTCCCCCAGCTCTCGGGCCTGGGCATTGCCGCCCGGCGACTGGACGATCCCGTCCCT
>JBNGDR010000474.1:0-1704 GCA_049975685.1 Anaerolineae bacterium | reverse complement strand
GGTATGGAGACCCTGACGACGTTATCGAGAGAACCCTTCGTCGTTTCTACAAACTGAATTCCAACCAACGTGGTGTCGGTTTCGCTTTCCACGAGTAGGCGTATAATGGCCTGTGTTGATCTGAAATCATCGTGGGGAGGTTATGATGGCGCGAAAACAGATTGTTAAAAGTGGATCCTTCATCCCGAAGGCGCCGCGCTCGGTGAAGGAGACCGGGCTTAACCTGGGGTTCCTGACCGATCTGGCATTGAAGGTCCTCTATTTTGAGAGCTACCTCTCCGGGAGGGATCTCTCTGAGCGTATGGCGTTACCCTTCGCGGGGGTTCTGGACAAGGTGCTGGAATTCCTAAAACGCGAGCGACTCTGTGAAGTGCGGGGAGCGTCAGGCATGAGTAGTTTCTCCGAAGCTAACTACGAATACATTCTCACCTCACGAGGCCGGGAGATGGCACGCGATGCGCAAGTGCGATCTGAGTATGCGGGACCGACCCCCGTTCCATTGGACGACTACAATAATTCTATCGTCGCCCAGGGGTTGAAGGATGTTTCGGTTCATCAACGTCACCTGCGGCAGGCTCTTGCACACCTGGTACTCAGCGAGTCGGCTTTCGAGCAGATCGGGCCGGCCGTCAATTCCGGGCGTTCCATCTTCCTCTTCGGTCCTCCTGGCAACGGCAAGACTTCCATCGCGGAGGCCATTGGTTCACTCCTCATGGAGGGCGACATCTTTATACCCTACGCTATAGAGGTGGAGGGCCAGATTATCAAGGTCTTCGATAACGTGAATCACGTCCCGGTGGAGACCGGGGGGGAGATGCGCGGTGTCGATCCGCGCTGGTTACGGATTCGGCGTCCCTTCATTATCGTGGGAGGAGAATTGACGTTGGAGGCCCTGGACCTGGTCTACGACGTAGATAACAAATACTACGAAGCGCCCTTCCAGATGAAGGCCAACGGTGGGATCTTCCTTGTAGATGACTTCGGTCGTCAACAGGTGCGTCCCCGCGATCTCTTGAATCGCTGGATCGTGCCTCTTGAGAAGCGTATTGATTTCCTTACGTTGCACACCGGGCGCAAGATAGAGATCCCCTTCGAAGTACTCATTGTCTTCTCGACGAATCTGGCACCTAAAGACCTGGTAGACGAAGCTTTCCTTCGGCGCATCCGTCATAAGATCGAGGTGACAGATCCGGATTGGGATGGTTACCGGGAGATCTTCCGGCGGGTTTGTCATGATCGAGATATCGCGCTGGATGACCGCGCGTTGGCTTATCTTATTCAGGAGCACTATATCAAGGCCCGCCGTTCACCGCGCGCATGTCACGCACGCGACCTGGTGGATCAGATCATCGACATCGCCGAGTATCTCAACACGCGACCCACCTTGAGCAAGGAGCTCATCGATCGGGCGGCGGATTCCTATTTTGTGGAGCTGTAGATGTTGTCTTTTCCTGCTGCCCGGGGTAGCCACTCGCGACCGTTGATCTTCGGTCACCGAGGAGCGAGCCGCTCCGCGCCTGAGAATACGTTGGCGGCCTTCCGTCGAGCGGCGGAGATGGGCGCCGACGGCGTGGAACTTGACGTTCATCTCACGGCGGACGGGGTGCCTGTGGTCATTCACGATGCGCGTGTGAACGCTACGACGGATGGCTCAGGCTACATCGGCGAAATGACGCTGGCGGAGGTCAAGGAATTGGACGCAGG
>JBNGDR010000473.1:0-1707 GCA_049975685.1 Anaerolineae bacterium | reverse complement strand
CAACAGCTCCCGGTTCGAGATGTGAGCCGGGAGCCCTATCCCATTATCAGGTAACTATCAAGGAGGCATTATGACCCAGGATCCGAATTACACGGAGGACGAGTATAGTCAGGGATACAGTTCGTACGAGCCGGAGGAGGTACCACCTGCGAGCCCGCCCCCGATGGATTATGCTGCTCCAGAGGAAAAGAAGGACAACACCACGCTCATCATCATCCTGGTTGTGGCCGCTTTACTTATCCTATGTTGTTGCTGCGTCGTTGTTTTCGGCGTGATCCTCAGCAGCTCGGGCGCACTCGAGGAGTTCAGCATGGGACTCCTGCGTTTGCTCGTCGCGTAGATACCTTCTGAGATCTCCACGCCCCGGGTTTGCACGAACCCGGGGCGTTTGTTGTATAATAGAAGGACGATGGAAGTACCTGAAAAGTTACAGCGTAAGCTCGAGACACTCCCGACGAAACCCGGCGTTTACCTGATGCACAACGCCGGAGGGCGGGTGATCTACGTGGGCAAGGCCATCAATCTAGCCGCCCGCGTTCGATCCTATTTCCACGCTTCGGCACAGGAGAACCCGAAGACGCGCCGTCTGGTCGCCCAGATCGCCGATATTGAATGGATCATCACCGATTCGGAGATCGAGGCGCTCATCCTGGAGGCGAACCTCATCAAGAAACACCGCCCCCGCTTCAACGTGCGCCTCAAGGACGACAAGCGTTACCCCTACCTCCAGATCACCAACGAGCCCTTCCCCAGGGTGCGCCTCACGCGCCGCATGGAGCGCGACGGCAGCCGCTATTTCGGCCCCTACACCTCCAGCAATGCCCTGCGCGAGACGCTGGATCTGTTACGACGCCTCTTCCCCTACCGCACCTGCAATCGCGTTATCACCGGCGAGGATCCCAGGGCCTGCCTCTATTACGATCTCAACCTCTGTCTGGCGCCCTGCATAGGCGAGGTGGACGAGGAGGAGTACGACGCCAACATCAACCATCTAATCCGCTTCATGGAGGGGGAGACGGAGGGGGTGATGGAGGATCTGCTGCACCAGGTGGAAACAGCGGCCGAGAAGCTCCAGTTCGAGCGAGCGGCCCAGTTGCGCGACCGGTACCAGGCCCTCCAGCACGTCATGGAGCGACAGAAGATCATCACCACCGCGGCGGTCAACCAGGACGTCATCGCCCTGGCCCGTGACGACGGCAACGCCTGCGTGGAGATCTTCTTCGTGCGCAACGGCAAGCTCCTGGGCCGGGAGTACTTCGTCCTGGAGGGGGGGGCCTACGCCGACGACGAGGAGATGATGGCGGCCTTCCTCCAGCAATTCTACGACAAGGCCTCCATGGTTCCCCGCGAGATCCTGCTTCCGGCGGAGATCGCCCAGGCGGCGGTACTGGAGCAGTGGTTGCGCAACAAGCGCGGCGACGTAGTCTATCTCTGCGTCCCCCACGAGGGTCCCAATCGGGAGCTGCTGGATATGGCCCGCACCAACGCCGTCGAAACGCTGCGGATGCTCAAGGCAGGGTGGGCCCTCGACAAGCACCGCAGCGAGGGCGCGCTCAACGAACTTCAGGAAGCGCTCGACCTGCCGCGTCCCCCCGTACGCATGGAGTGCTACGACATCTCCACCACACAGGGTGTGGAGGTGGTGGGAAGCATGGTGGTCTTCGAGCACGGTGTCCCCAAGAAGAGCCACTACCGGCGTTTCAAGGT
>JBNGDR010000472.1:0-1712 GCA_049975685.1 Anaerolineae bacterium | reverse complement strand
CCCTGGATGGTGAACATCGAACCGATGGTCTGCCACTCGTAGGGAGAAAATTGCGTGTCGATCTCCCGATAGACGTGCACCTTCTCCGGTGGGATCTTCAAAGCCTCCGCCGCGACCTGTTTGACCACGGTACGAAGACCCTGCCCCACCTCAGCGCCGCTCATATTAACACTGACGCTGCCATCGTGGTTCATCTTCATGTAACAGCCCTTCGTGGAGAAGGGCGCGCCCTTCGGAGACTTCATGAGCGCGGCAAAGCCCCGCCCGTAATAGTACTCATCGTCCTCCTTGGGCTTCTCGTCGCCGTAGATGATGCCGATGACACGCTCAGCACACTCGTGGACGTCGCCGTTGGTCCTGTACATCCGCTCACCGAGCGCGTTGATAGTACCGTCGCCGAGGTAATTTTTCTCGCGTAATTCCAGCGACGACATTTCCAGCTTGCGCGCCAGCATCTCGATGAGACGCTCCATGGCGAACTGCGTCTCCTGATGTCCGTAACCCCGGTAAGCACCCACGGCGGGTGTGTTGGTGTAGACACAGTAGCCCTCCAGATCGCAGTTGGGAAACTCGTAAGGGCCCGTCGAGTTGTGTGTCGCGCCGATGGTCACGTTCACGCCCGTATCGGCATAGGCACCGGTAGAATGGTAGACCTCCGTCTTCAACGCGACGAAGGTGCCATCTTTTTTGGCACCCAGCTTCATCCGGGTGCGTATGCCGTGGCCGATGAGCGTACTGGTGAAGTCCTCCTTGCGGGAGGCTACCCACTTGACCGGATGGCCGGGGACGAAGCTGGCGATGTAAGCCACCGTCTGCTCCACGGTGATGTCCGATTTGTAGCCGAAACAGCCGCCAATCTCAGGGATATGCACCCGCACGTCACTGATGGGCATGCCATAGGCGTGCGCCAGATCCTCGCGGATGATGAAGGGACAGATAGACGAAGACCACGCTTCAATGGTGCCATCCTGTTTGAACCAGACGATGGAGCCGTGGGGCTCGATAGCGGCCGATGAGCCGAAGGGATAGTTGAACTCCCCCTCAACAACAACGTCGGCTTCCTCAAAGCCCTCTTCGCCCTTTCCCTTGGTGAGATGGTAGTAGTCGGCGATATTAGTTCCCGGCACGGGCGATAGTGTGGGCAGATGCCAGATCTCGCCGTTATCCTCGTGGATGAGTACGGCGTCGTCGGCCATAGCGTCGAGAGCGTCCACGTAGACGGGCAGCGGTTCATACTCCACCTTGATCTTAGCCAATGCCGCCCTTGCGTGCTGCGGCGTATGGGCAACGACGGCAGCCACCGGCTCCCCGATGTAACGCACCCTATCGACCGCCATCGGTGTCAGATCTTTGATATTGTCGCCGTAGCGAATCTCACAACCCGCTCCGGTCACCACCTTCACCACGCCTTCGCTCGCCTCAGCCTCTGTCGTATCGATAGATAGAATCTTCGCGTGCGCGTGCTCGGGCCGCAGTATAGCGGCATAGAGCATGCCAGGCAAACGTAGATCGTCGAGGAAATTCGCCTTTCCGATAACTTTATCAACAGCATCGGGACGTACAACGTTCTTTCCGATATATTGGAATTCCATAGTTACCTCGTTAAATGTATTTCGTGTCGCTTATCATTCACGCTTGTAGGGCTTAAGAAGCGCCGCAGGATAGGAAGCATTCCTACCAGCGATGACCAAGGCGACGATCGTCACCAAATA
>JBNGDR010000471.1:0-1713 GCA_049975685.1 Anaerolineae bacterium | reverse complement strand
TCGGCAACCAGACGCGCTTGCTAGAGCTCATACGGACCTACGGCATCATGGCCGTGGTGCAGGCCATCACCGTCTTCGGCTTCATCTACCTGGCGGGCGTGCTGGGCGAGCGCGTCCAGTACGACATCCGCCGCAAACTCTTCAACCACCTCCAGAGCCTCTCCTTCTCCTACTTCGACAAGACCCCAGTGGGCTGGATCATGTCACGGGTCACCTCCGACTCGCAGCGCATCGCCGAGCTGGTGACCTGGGGATTGGTGGATATCACGTGGGCCATCTCAAACATTGTAACCTCACTCACCTTCATGGCCATCATCAACTGGCGGCTGATGCTCGTTGTCCTGGTTATCGTGCCCATCATGATCGCCATCGCCGTCTGGTTCAAGACGCGCATCCTGGCGCAGTACCGCCACGTGCGGAAGCTCAACTCCGAGCTGACGGGGGCCTACAACGAGAACATCTCGGGGGTCCGCGTGGTCAAGGCGCTGGTGCGTGAGGAAAAGAATCTGGTGGAGTTCAGCGAGAAATCGTCGGACATGTACCGCGCGGCCTACCGTGCGGCCTGGCTCTCGGCGCTCTTCCTACCGCTGGTACAGCTGATAGGTTCGCTGGGGGTCGGTGCGGTGATCTGGTACGGCGGGCTGCAGGTTCAGACGGCGGGTGCCATCACCATCGGCGGTATTCAGGCCTTCCTCTCCTACCTCACCTTCATGATGTGGCCCATCCAGGATCTGGCCAGGGTCTACGCGGAGATGCAACAGTCGGTGGCTTCAGCGGAGCGGGTCTTCTCGCTCATCGATGCCGAGCCCGACGTGGTAGACCGCGAGAACGCCCTAGATCCCGGCACGCTGCGCGGGGACATCGCCTTCGACGACGTAGGTTTCTACTACGAGGAGGGCAAGCCGGTGCTGGAGCACTTCAACCTCTACGTCCGGCAGGGTGAGCGTATCGCCCTGGTGGGGCCGACGGGCGGCGGCAAGTCGACCATCGTCAACCTGCTGGCGCGCTTCTACGAGCCGACCTCGGGCAAGGTGACCATCGGCGGTACCGACTACACGCAGCTGACCCAGCGGGCCATCCAGTCACGCATCGGGATGGTGTTACAGACACCTCACCTCTTCTCGGGAACCATCCGGGAGAATATCCGCTACGGGCGGCTGGATGCGACGGACGCGGAGGTCGAAACGGCGGCGAAGGTGGCGCACGCCCACAACTTCATCGTCGAGCTGGAACACGGCTACGACGAGGAGGTGGGCGAGGGCGGCGGCCTGCTCTCGGTAGGACAGAAGCAGCTGGTCAGCCTGGCGCGGGCCGTTCTGGCCGATCCCGATCTGCTCATCATGGACGAGGCGACCAGTTCGGTGGACACGCTTACCGAGGCCCACATCCAGAAGGGGATGGTCGCTGTCATGGAGGGACGGACGAGCTTCGTCATCGCCCACCGGCTCTCCACCATCAAGAAGGCCGATCGTATCCTGGTCATCGAGGACGGGAAGATTGTGGAGATGGGTAACCACCGGGAGCTCATCCGGCTTCGGGGTCATTACTACGATCTCTACACCCGACAGTTCCGGCAGGTACTGGAGGCGGAGTACGAGGCCACGCGCAAAGCGGCGGCCTGAAGCACATTTGCATAGGGTGTGTTTCACTTGAGCAAAAGTCCAGGTGGGACGCACTTTAGGCGATCAAGCCAGGGGCAGCGTTAGAAGCCCC
>JBNGDR010000470.1:0-1715 GCA_049975685.1 Anaerolineae bacterium | reverse complement strand
ACACCATACAGTTGTCCAGTTGAAAGGAAAGATTAATGTCGGAGAATAGCAGACGCGAGTTCCTGAAATGGCTTATCGGCCTGGGAGGCGCGGCCGCGGCGGGGTACCTCCTGCGCGGACTTGTCGGTGACAGACCGCCCGCCCAGGAGATCCCCACGGCAACGCCAACTCTCGAGACGCCCACCCTCCGGCCCTCGGCCACAGCTACACGGACGCCGTCACCTGCAACGTCAACCCCAACCCGCGCCACCGGAACTGAGGAGCCCACCGAAGAGAGCCCCCCAACCCAGGCCCCCACACCCACACCGACGCCCCTCCCCTGGGTTCTACCCGAGGGGCCCTCCAAACTCGGCCTGCATACCATCGATCCCAACAACGCCTTCCCTTTTGTGCGAGATATCAGAGCGACAGGCGCGCACGTCGCCGTCGTCAAGGCCCTTGGTGGATTGGGGCTGCTCCGCGAGGTGAAGCAAGTCTCGCCGGAGACCGTCACCATCGGGCGGGTGTTGGGTCTGGAGAAGGTCGATGTATCCTCGGGGAACCCCTCGGACGTAGCCACCTACTACATGAACCACCACATGGCCGGCTGGGCCAACGAGCGGGACGTTACCGATTACTGGGAGGTCATCAACGAGGTCAGTCCCGGTACCACCGAGGGCCACGTCTGGCTGGCACATTTCTACAGCGCCTGTATGGAGATCGCCGAAGCCAACGGTTACCGCCTGGCACTCTTCTCTTACCCTACAGGATCGCCGGAGTGGTACCATTGGGCCGCCATTGTTGAGACGGGGGTTTTTGCCCAGGCCAAGGCAGGGGGACATATCCTGGCGCTGCACGAGGGCGATTGGGGTCTCATCCGCGACACCTGGGGCGGCAGTATCCCCGAACAACCCAACTACGATCCGGAACGCGGGGTGCTTTCGGGCCGCTACCGCCACCTCTACCGGGATTTCCTCATCCCACGGGATGAGGTCATCCCTCTGGCAATGACCGAGTTCGCCGCCATCCCTGAAGGTAATCCGGAACAACAACAGTTCTATTGGGAGCAGATCTGGCTTCGCGAGATGGCCTGGTACGACTCCAAGATGGTTGAGGACGACTACGTCATCGGCGCGGCTATCTTTACGCTAGGGGGTCAGGGACAATGGCCCAAATTCGACTTCGAACATATGCTGCCGGAGCTGAAGGAATACATCATCATGCTCCACGAGAGATACGGATAGCGCTAACTCCCTCTCTTGATACTATAAATTGAAATCCCCCGCACAGGATAACTGCGGGGGATTTCGCGTGGTTATCAGAGATCAGGGAGCGCCCGCCACGTCGTAACTCTGCACACCGGTGACCAACACGCGGTGAGATCCCGCCACCTCACCCAGACGAACGTCCACGGTGCCGGTGGGGCCAGCATCACCACTGGTATAGACGAAGACTTCAGGTGACACCCACTCCGCCGAACGCACTTGAAGCCCCGAATCGGGAGGCAACAGGGGTACGGGCGCGGCGCCCATCTCGCCAATGTAATAGGTGAAAGGAGAGCCCTGCCTATAAATGAAACGCAGGTTATCCGGCGACCAGGCGACGAACTCCACATCCCCCGAGACGTAGACAGATCCGCCGCTGCCGTCGCCGTTGGCGAGGACGAGATCCCCGGTGTCATTGACGTAGGCTAAGCGCGAGCGATCCGGTGACCAGAGATTGTTCTCACCCATGGT
>JBNGDR010000469.1:0-1719 GCA_049975685.1 Anaerolineae bacterium | reverse complement strand
CCAATTGTCACTGTGAGAGGCACGCCCACCGCCAGGTTGCTGAAATCGCACATCACGCCATCCTCCACCTCGCCGGTATAGCAGTTGTAGTCGGCTGCGGATAGTTGTAGGTTCGACATCGTGGCGCCCACAACCGTGAAACCATCGATGGCGATGATCGGTTCCCAGATCTGGGCCACCCAGGCGTTGGCATTCGGCCTGGGGCCGAAGTTCACCACCCCTACGGTGTAGGTAAAAGTTTGACCCGGCAGGACAGGCATACCGGGCACCGTCCCCAGATTAATGGCCCCGTCCCAGATGGCCATATCCTGTTGAACCTCCACCGGAGCGGCCGCGTCGGTGTCCAGATAACTGGTGGAGTTCCAGAAGGGGCCCACAGGCAGGACCTGCGCCGTGTTGGTGATGAAGCCATCGAAGAGTAAACTGGGAGTAAGCACCACACTCATCGGCTTGATCTGTCCGGCGTTCACCGAGAGCGTGCAGGTCATCACGCTGTGGCTGAAATCAGCAATACAATCCTCATCGCTGCTGGCAGCCGCCACCGCACCCAGCGGCTCCCAGCGATCTACCACCTGCACATCAACGGTGGCGCCGTTAAGGGAGTTATTGGTGATCTGAATGTCGTAGGAGATGGACTGACCGGTGCTGATCACGCCGGTCTGCATCGGATCCAGGGACTTCTCTATGCTCAACTGAGTATCCACAATCTGCTCATACCAGCGGACACGGCCCGTATCCTGTGCCGCAACCACAATGTCAGGCGCGCCGTCGCCGTTGAGGTCACCGGCTGCCACTTCGCGGATACCACCGACGGACTCATCCAGTCCATGCACCGCGAAGTCATCAAAGTAGCTGCCCGTTCCCGTGTTCTCCAGCCAGGCCAGCTCGTCGAGCGTCGGCGAGGTCGCCAGTACGTCGAGGTCGCCGTCCCGATCCAGATCGTGTAGATCGATGAACTCGGTGCCGGTGAAGGCATCCGTGATCCAACCCATAGTCGAGCCGTCGCCGATGGTGGCGTCCGGCTTGAACCAGACCACGTCGGAATTGGCAGCGACCATCTCGTCCACGCCATCGCCGTTGATGTCGCCGCATTCCACGGCGGTCGCGCCGGGGAAGTTGACGGTGATGGTCTTCGCCGTCCAACTGCCGCCGTCGTTGGCATTCTCCCACCAGTGGATGCGATTCTCGTTCTGGCAGGCCGCCGCCACGTCCAGATCGCCATCGCCATCGAAATCACCCACGCAGACGTCACGTGCGCCATCACAGTCCGTCGCGATTATATTCTCTGGGTTCGGCGACATACTATCAAACCAATCGATGCGGTCACCTAACGATGCAACAATGATGTCAGACGTGCCGTCGGAGTTGAGATCGGCTGCGGCAGAGGTATAGGCAAATCTATTCCCGGTGCCATATCCGGGGAATACTAACGATTGTACAGGTTGGGTCCAATCCCAGCCGTTGCCGTCGAATTCAAGAACTGAGGCCGTGTAATTGGGAGCCAAGCTGACCAGGAGGTTAGGCTGACCACGCCCATCCGCGTAAGCCGTCACACCGCGTCCCCTGAGGGACGTAAAGGTCTTGGAGAAGACCGGAGTCCACGTGAGAGGGGTTAGGGGAGCGCCAACGGTGCTTTTGTACCAGCGGGTCGCGCCCGGGCTATCCGTGTTGCCATAGCCAGCGGCAGCCACGTCCAGCCGACCATCCCCGTTGAAGTCG
>JBNGDR010000468.1:0-1719 GCA_049975685.1 Anaerolineae bacterium | reverse complement strand
CGGAGGAGATGAAGGCCGTCCGTGAGGAGCACGCGCGCTACTATCTGGAGTGGTTAGCCCGGATGGAGATCGACTTCAAGGGAGCCGGGCAGGTAGAAGCGGCGGAGCGACTGGCCCACGACCTGGAGAACGTCCGATCGGCCTGGCATTGGGCGGTTGCGAACCGGATGACAGCGGCGCTCCACGACGCGATCCTGAGTCTGGCGCTCTTCTGCGTCATGCGGAGCCGTTTCCACGATGGCGCAGAGCTCTTCGCCGAGGCCATCGCGGCCTTTCGCCGCTCTCCACCTCAGAGCGAGAAGCAGCATGTCCTTCTGGGGTACCTACTCGCGGTCCGCGGTTGGTTCCTCGAACATCTTTACAAGCCGGCGGAGGCGGGCCGGCTGGCTCGCGAGAGTTTGGATCTTCTGGAGCCCCTGGGGCGACGGTGGGAACTGGCCTTCGCTTACCTGACCGGGGTTTTCGGACGCTCTGTCGTATCGCCGGGCAGCGAGCGCGCATATTTCGAGAAGGCGTTGGAGATCTACCGGGAGTGCGAAGATCACTGGGGCGAAGGAGGGGTTCTGGAACGCCTGGGCACCTTGGTTTACTATCAAGATCGTGATTACGCGGCTGCCACCCGTTACCTTGAAGAGAGCCTCGACCTGCGGCGGGAGTTGGGGGATCGCTGGGGTATGGCGGCCGTGCTCTTCACCATGGGGACCATGGCCCAGGATCAGGGATTGCGCGACGAAGCCGAGCGACGCTACTACGAGAGCTTTGAGCTCCGCTGGGAGATCGGCGATCCATGGGGCACGGCCATCTGTCTGGATTTCCTGGGCTACGTGCTGCGGCGGATGGGGGAGTACGAGCGGGCGCGGGAGCTCCATGAGCAGAGCCTGGAAATCTCCCGGCGCATCGGCGATGTCATGGGAATCGGCGGCTCCCTGGATAACCTGGGTATGGTGGCCTACAACGAGGGGGATTACGTTGAGGCCCAGCGTTACTTCGAGGAGGGTCTGGAAGCGCGGCAGAAAGCAGAGGAGCGCTACGGTGACATCGCCTTCTCACAGGAACATCTGGGCGACGTCCACCTGGCGCAAGGACACATCGAGGAAGCAACGCGCTTCTACAAGCAAAGTCTGGCGAATTACGAGCACACGGGCAACGACGTCCATTGGGGTTTCGTCCGCGCCTACCACGGCCTGGGGCGGCTGGCGCGCGTCCTCGGCGACGACACAAGGGCCCGCAAGGAGTTCCGGCTGGCGCTGGAGCGAGCGCTGAAGACGCGGGCGTACTCGCTGGCGCTGGAGGTCTTCATCAGCGTGGCCGATCTGTGGCTGGATGAAGGGCGGAGTGCGGAGGCGGTGGAGCTGCTGGGAGCCATCAAGGGCCACCGTGCCAGCGCCTATCAGACGGAACAGGCCGCCGGGGATATCGTGGCACGCGCGAAGCCGCTGTTGACCGAGGAAAACTTCCGGGCCGCCTTCGAGCGAGGCCAAAAGGCTGAGCTGATGATCCTGGTCGGGGAAGTTGCCGCGCGCCTGGCGGAGGCACCCTCGGATTGACCCTACATCATCTCGGTAACCTGTAGCTTTTCACAGTAGACACCGGTTCTCCGCTGCTGTATCCTGGAAGGTGAGGAGCGAAGAAAATGGGCGAGACAGCTGAAGGTTACCGGGATCGAATTCTGATCATCAAACTGATGGGGTGGGTACTGCTGCTCATCGGCCTGGCTGC
>JBNGDR010000467.1:0-1721 GCA_049975685.1 Anaerolineae bacterium | reverse complement strand
TGAACAGCGCACCGCACCGCGACCTCCTCCTGCATCCGGCTTTCCAGGAGTTGGGCACGGGCTACTACGATGCCGCTGGCGCCGACGTGCCCTACTGGGTCACGGATTTCGGACGCCGCAGCGGGGTCTACCCCGTGATCATCGATGGGGAAGCGGCGACTGCCGTCAGCCGCACCGTCTCCCTCTACGTCTACGGGACGGGCATCTGGTCGGAGATGCGCCTGCGCAACAACGACGGGGCCTGGACCGGCTGGCAGCCCTTCCAATCCACGCTGAATTGGACGCTGCCGAACACCGCCGGGGAACACGCGGTCTGGGTGGAGATGCGCGACACCGGCTCCTCGACAGTGAGCAGTGACACCATCGAGCTCACGCAATCCTTCCTGCCCACGTTGGGCAACGTACCGGACGAACTCGCCTTCACCTACGATAAAGCGGCGGGAACGGTATCCCCCATCATCGCCCAGGTCACGCCGGCCAACGTCGGCGATTCGCAAAATCTCACCTGGACGCTGAGCGCCGAGGGCACCTGGTTCTCCCTCACACCCATGAACGGCACCACGCCCGACACCTTCTCCATCGCGCCCCAGCCCTCGGACCTGAGCACGCTACCGGCGGGCACCTACACCGGGGCCGTGACGGTCACGGTCACCGACCCAGCCGACACCCAGGACACACCGCAGCGCATCGATCTCACCGTCGAGGTTCAGGCGCCCGCGTTGGGGGGGCTGCCCGATAGCGTGACCTTCAACTACTACATGCCCGAATCGCTGCTTCTTCCCGAGAGCGTCACCCTCACACCGGGGAACACCGGCTCCGATGGCACCATCAACTGGACGGTGAGCAAGGTGGGCAGCTGGTTCACGGCCTCCCCCACGAGCGGCTCCACACCCGGCGGCTCCTTCACCCTGACCCCGAGCTCCTTCGATCCCTCGACGGTGCAGACCTACACCGGCGAGGTCACCGTCACCGCGACCTCGCCCTCCGGGACGGAGAACTCACCCCATCCCATCACGGTGCAGCTCCGGGTGGTGGATACCGGCCCTGGCCGGATCTTCCTGCCCACCATCATGCGCTTCTACACACCGCCCATCCCTCTGCGCTATCCCAACGATACCTACTACTCCAGCCAGTGGGGACTGGCGAAGATGAATGCTCCCCTGGCCTGGGGAAGCACGCTGGGCGATAACGTCCTCATCGCGGTCCTCGACAGCGGCGCCGATTTCTCCCACCCCGATCTGCAGAGCAAGCTGCGCAGCGACATCGATTGGGACTACGTGAACGACGACGGCACGGCGCAGGACGATAACGGCCACGGCACCCACGTCTCCGGCATCGCGGCCGCGGTGACTGATAACAACCAGGGTGTGGCCGGCCTGGGGTGGAACTCGACCATACTGCCTCTCAAAGTACTGGATAACAGAGGAGATGGCGACCTGCAAGCGCTCCTCGACGCCATCTACGACGCCACAGATCAGGGGGTCAAGGTGATCAACATGAGCCTGGGCTCCGACCCCACGGCCCAGGAGCTCGTCTGTGAGGTCGATACCCCATCGCTGGCAGAAGCCTTCCAGTACGCCTACGACCACGGCGTCGTCAGCGTCGTCTCCGCTGGCAACGACGATGGGTACGACGCCGGTAGGGTCGTCCCTGCCAGCTGCCCCTACGTCCTCACCGTGGGCGCGACGACGAGCTCCGACACCCGCGCCTCCTTCTCCAAC
>JBNGDR010000466.1:0-1723 GCA_049975685.1 Anaerolineae bacterium | reverse complement strand
GTCACCCCGTTCTGGGGGTAGAGGGCCGCCTGTTTGTTGATGACACGTGTCTCCGCCTCACTTACCATGATAATCGCCAGCTGTCCCCGATCCTGTGAATAGAGTTGGAAGGTCCAACCACTATGACTTTCGCTATGCCGCTCAAAGACCGTGGACGCTGCGACCACCTGGGCATCATTGGCCCAGGATGCCGTCCATGCCTCTGCCCTTGCGTAGGCTTCGCGCGCGCTCTGTCCTTTCTCAAAGATCGAGGAGAGTCCTGAGCCCGTGTGCGTGTTCTCCAGGACACTCTGGGGCTGAAGCCAGCTCAGAGCTAAGGCGACGACGATCGCCATTGCGATGAGCCCCAATCCCAGGATGAGTAGTTTGCTCTTCATGGTTCTCACGATCTCCTGTGACCTTCCTGTCTATCGGGTGCGGTCACCGTGCACCTCGCATGACCAGGGGGAGATAGGCCTTATTGGAAAACTGGCTGGGGACAATGGGGGTGACGGTGGGCGTTGGTGTGGGATCTTCCCCCGGATCTGTAGGCTCAGGCGTAGGCGTGGTGTAGAGCTCCGTTCCGAAATAGCTGTAGTAGATCTGGTAGCCCTCGTAGAGACCTGCTCGCTTCATGAAGACCATGTGGAGGCCCACCGCCTCCTCGGCAGGGTCGGGTACAGCGATAGAGGTGGCGACCCGGGTGTCGTGCCCGGTGCCCTCGCTCCAGCCGGGCTCCATCCAACCCAGAGTGTTCTGCGTCTGTGAAACCACCCAGGTGGTGGTGATAGTATAGCCGTGCTCCACCTCCGGGTTTTTCACCTGCCAGGCGACAACGGGCAGCCCGCTGTCGTTCAAGGTGGCGGCGGCGCGTAAGCCGCTCTCGTACTCCACTGTCCCGGCGTCTGTACCGTGATATTTCTCTATCCTGGTGCTCGTCGTTTCCAGGTTGCTGCGGACGGATCGCGGGTTCCCCTGGATGTTGTTGAAGCCCCAGCCCCCCAGCTCGGAGCGTTGGTAGAGAAGACTGAACCGTTCACAGGGAGGGTTGGGCTCGAAGGACGAGCAGCGGTTCCAGAAGAGGATCACCCGGTCACCCTCTGCCACGAGGGTGGGGTGGGGATGGGTGTCGGCCAGCAGCGTTCCCGAGTAGTCCGGATTGTTGTTGCAATCGATGGCACCGCTTAACTGTTCGACATCATCAGGGCAGCGGCGGTAGCGCACCCGACCGTTGACGGCGGAGATACCAGAGGCTGGCGGCGGCTCGTGCGTCTCCCAGACGAAGTGTACGTAACCCTGCTCATCCGTGGGTGACCAGCTCCAGGTGATGGAGGGGCGGTAGGCGCTATTCTGGGAGTTCGAGAGACGTAGCCGTTTCCAGGTAATGCCGTCGGAGCCCCGGCGCGCGTACCAGATCTCGCTCCGCCGTTCCCATTCATCGACGGCCGACAGGACATCCCGCCGTCCGAAGACGATGTGAGGTTGCTCGTCCTGATCCAGGGTCACGTAGGCTTCCAGCAGGCGCATGCCGACGGCGGTCTCCTCGTAAACGACCTGCTCATCCCCACATTGGCCCGTGGTGAGGTCACAGGTACGATAGTGAAGCGCGCTGCTACTGGTGTTCTCACAGGGGTTCTGGATAGTGGCGATGACGTGGGCCGTCGTGCCGGCCAGGGCGACGTCGGTGTGGTTTACACAGGCTCCGCCCCCGGGGTTGAAGGTATCGAGAGGACCCTGCCACCCT
>JBNGDR010000465.1:0-1726 GCA_049975685.1 Anaerolineae bacterium | reverse complement strand
GACGTAAAGGGGTGCCTCGTGATTCCAGATGGCCTCCCAGACACTCTCAGCGTTCAGAATCACCAGATCGGCCACGTTGCCCTCCTCAAGACCAAAACCCTCAATGGAGAGCGCCTTTGCCGCATTGGTGGTGATCATATCGTAGAACATCTCCAGATCGTCGAAGGTAGTCATCCACGTGAGGTGCGCGGCCAGGAAGGCCACCTCCAGCATGTTATTGCGCCCAAAGGGATAATAAGCGTCAGCGATATCGTCCTGCCCCAGGGCGACAGCCACGCCAGCGTTGTAGAGATCCTTAACGCGGGCGTAGAGAGGGCCCGTCTGCGGATCGCTGACGACGCCCATCCGCGCCTTCTGAAGCAGAGCCCGCACCTTCCGGTAGTAGGGTTCAGGATAGAGAGCCATGGCCCGCGCGTGCTGCGCCGTGACCCGCCCCTCCCAGCCCTCTTCCAGGGTCTGCACGGCCAACATTTCCAACGTGCGCAGACCCGGATCGCCAGCGTCATCGATGAGCATGGAGACGTCACGATCGTACTCGGTGGCAAGCTCGAACATGGTCTCGATGTGTTCCCAGGCGTCCTCGTCGGTATACTCGATCCAGGGAATACCGCCGACAACGTCGGCGCCCATCTCTAACGCCTGGCGGACGTATTCGTCGGCGCCGGGGTCGCGCACGACGCCATCCTGCGGGAAAGCCACCACCTCGATGGTGACCTTATCCTTGAACTCCTCCCGCGCCTTAATGAGCGCCTTGACCCCCTCCAGACGGGCCTTCGTGTCGGTGTCGGCGAAAGCGCGAATGTGGGTATTGCCGAACTTCAACGCCAAACGGAGCGCTCGGCGCACGTTCTCGATAATCCAGCTCTCGTCGTACTGCTCCTTGACCCGCGCCGCCAGCTCGATGGCGGTCATGGCGCCGCCCATGGCCTCGCCGGTGTAGGATTTGAGCGCATCCTCACCCACCATGGTCAACGTGTAGACCTTATCCAGGTGCAGATGGCCGTTGACGAAGGGTTCGGTGACGAGCTTACCCCCTGCGTCGATGATCTTCTCGGCTTCGCCCGCCAGTCCGGCGCCGATCTGAGCAATCTTCCCATCCTTGATCCTGATATCGACCAAGCCTTCCATCTTGCGCGTCTTCGCGTTCGTGATCAATAGATCAAAGTTCATACTACCTCCTAGATGTGTGTTGCAAGTCAAATGTCGAACGTTGGAAACCTTGACTTTTGACTCTAGACTTTGGACTTTAGACGTTGTTGTGCCAGAAGTGCGCCCTCCCAGATAGCCTCGTAGCCCGTGCAGCGGCAGAGGTGCTTATCCAACGCTTTGAGAATCTGCTCCTCGGTCGCGTCGAGGTTCCTGGTGAAGAGCGCATAGAGTTCCATGATAATCCCGGGCGTGCAAAAGCCACACTGCACCGCACCGGCGTCGATCAACGCCTGCTGGATGGGATGGAGTTCCCTTCCCTTGGCCAGCCCCTCAACAGTGAGCACCTCGGCGCCCTCCAGTCGGGTGACCGGGTAAGCGCAGCTCTTCACGGCCTTACCATTCACCACCACGACGCAGGAGCCGCAGGTGTAGTTATCACAGCCCCGCTTGGTGCCCGTCAGGTGCAGCTCGTCGCGAATGACGTCCAGCAATCGCAGTTCAGGATCGACAGTGACCGTTCGTTGGATGCCGTTCACAGTAAAGGTAATGGTCTCAGACATTATGCGTTCTCCTTCTG
>JBNGDR010000464.1:0-1726 GCA_049975685.1 Anaerolineae bacterium | reverse complement strand
CCGCGTGCACTTCTCGTGGTTGGGTTATCCCCTCGTGGGCGACCGGCGCTATGGTCCCCGGCGCTTTCCCCTGTCTGTGCCACGCCAGTTCCTCCACGCCCGTGATCTCACCATTGACCATCCCGGCACGGGGGAGAGGATGACCTTTAGCGCCCCGTTGCCCGAAGATCTGAGAGAGATCTTGGTGTCGCTAGGTAGTCTAGTAGTCGAGTAGTCCGGTAGTCTAGTAGTCAGGTAGTCAATAGTCGTGTAGTCAAATTATGCCATTTGCTACCGGACTAGCGACTAACCGACTACCCGACTAACGACTATTTGACTAACGACTATCCGACTAAGGACTATTTGTGACTAAAAGAGAACGCATAGACAAATTGCTCGTGGAGCGAGGTCTCGTCGAGAGCCGGAACCTGGCCCAGCGCATCCTCCGTGCCGGTGAGGTGCAGGTGGATAGCAAGCTGGTGGACAAGCCGGGGACCCGGGTCCCCCTGGATGCCGAGATCACCATCAAGGAGCGTCCTCCTTTCGTGAGCCGGGGTGGGGAGAAGCTGGAGGCCGCGCTGGAGCGCTTTCCCGTCGAGGTGGAGGGCAGGGTGGCCGCCGATGTGGGTGCTTCCACCGGTGGCTTCACCGATTGCCTCCTCCAGCGGGGCGCGGTCAAGGTCTACGCCATCGACGTGGGTTATGGGCAGCTGGCTTGGACGCTGCGTCAGGATTCGCGCGTCGTCGTTATGGAGCGCACCAATGCCCGTTACCTCGAATCTTTGCCCGAGCCGGTGGCGCTGCTCGCCTCCGACGTCTCCTTCATCTCTCTGCGCCTCATTTACCGGGCGGCGGTGGAATGGCTGGTGCCGGGTGGCGACGTTGTCTCCCTCATCAAGCCTCAGTTTGAGGCGGGGCGTCGGCAGGTGGGCAAGGGAGGCGTCGTGCGCGATCCCGATGTTCACCGTCAGGTTCTGGAAGAGATCACGACCGCGTTCGCCGAATTGGATCTGGGATTACGGGGCCTTATGGTCTCGCCGTTGATGGGGCCGGCAGGCAATGTGGAATTCCTGGGCTGGTGGTGCCTGGGGACGCCGGAGGCAGATCGCGCGGATTGGATAGAACGGGCGCTGGCAGAAGCCGAAGCCTTGCGCAGCGCAAAAAGATAATCTCACTATCAAGATCGAAAAAGCCCGGCTTCAAGCCGGGCTTTGTTCTATGGCGAGGATAGGATTTGAACCTACGACCAAGGGCTTATGAGTCCCCTGCTCTACCACTGAGCTACCTCGCCCAAAAAAAGATAGCGGGGGGTGGATTCGAACCACCGACCTTCGGGTTATGAGCCCGACGAGCTGCCACTGCTCCACCCCGCATCGTGTGGCATATTATACATGGACCACGAAATCTGTCAAGTGTGCGTTTTGCATCCTTCAGGGTTAATCGCCGGGCGGGCACTGATGGCGAAAACTGCGTGACACCAACTCGAACTCGGGTAAAATACCAATCACCGCTCACTGCATTTTTTGGGAGATCTGTGATGAAAGACATGAGATGCTATCTGAATCTGGTATGGCTTATCATATTCTTGATCGCGTTGGGGTGTGGCGGGATAGGTTTGGCTTACGAGCAGGACCTGACCGCCGATTATGCTGTATGGGCCACCGATCACCGGAATCTGACCGCCCTGGTGCAAAAGGAGCCGCAGAGCTCCAGTGCTGCGGGTGTGATTTCGCCCATGGTCTTTGCC
>JBNGDR010000463.1:0-1727 GCA_049975685.1 Anaerolineae bacterium | reverse complement strand
GCACGACGGACGTAGACGTTGCCGGTACCATCGTCGATCTCCGCTTCGTTGATGACGGTAGGTGTGAGCGTCGTCGTGGAGGTCAGTTCGGCAGCATAAGTGAGGGTGACGGTTGTGTTTGAGGTGACAACGCCGCTCCAGGTCAAGGTTTGTCCGGCGAAGAGGGGAGCCGGACCGCTGCTGGAGGTCGGGGTGCCCTGGGGGATGAGTGTCGCAGGCAGAGTGTCGGTCACAGTGACGGTGGCGCCAAGTGTGCCACGGTTGAGCAGGCGTGCTGTGTAGGTGATGGTCTCACCAACGGTGGCCGTATCAGGCGTCACGGTCTTGGTCGAAGTCGAGAGATCTGGGAACGGCGGTGGGGCCAGCAAACGGAAGACAAAGGTGTCGATCTGGCCGGTGAAATCATCGTAGAGAGCGTGGTCGGTTGTGGGGAAGCTGCTGGAGACCGTCTCGCCGGTGACGTAAACACGGTTGTCCTCATCTAGAGCGAGAGCGAGGCCTTTGTCGTTTCCAAAACTGCCTACAGCGGTACTATATACGAGATCGTTCGCGCCTCCCCCCTGGAAGCGCAGGCGGGTGACGAAAACGTCGAAGTATTCGTTGACGTTGGAGCCGTAGGCATCAGGCGTGATAGGAAAGCCCTCACTCACCCCTCGTCCTGTCACATAGACGTCCCCGTTCGTGCCCAGCGCAATATCCGCCCCCTCGTCCTGGTACTTGCCCCCGAGGAAGGTCGAGTAGAGCAGGTCAGCAGACCCATTGCCGCCGGGATTCAGTTTGGAGATGAAGACGTCAGAGTAGCCCCCGTTGCAGGCGCCATCGGTACCACAAGTTGTATCAAAAGCTCCAGTTGTGACGGGAAAGGCGGAATTGTTGGTGCTGCCAATGACGTAGACGTGATGGGCAGCGTCCACCGCAATGCCCTCGCCGTACTCGACGCTGGTTGTAGTGCCGAGGAAGGTGGAGTAGAGCAAGTCGGCGGTGCCGTTGCCGCCAGGTCTCAGTTTGAGGACGAAGGCTTCGGACATAGTACCCCGGTCAATGCTTGTGATATAGGCGCCGCTGGTGGTGGGGAAGTAGTTCAACCCCATAAACCCCTCAGCGGAGCCGGTGACGTAAATATCCCCGTTACCATCGACGGCGATCGCCTCGCCTCCCGAGATGGTGCCCCCACCGATGAAGGTGCCGTAGAGCAGACCAGCAGCACCGGCGCTCAGATCGAGTTTGACCACGAAGGTGTCCTCGTTGAGACCGATGGGCTCGTAGGAGAAATCGGTGTCGTAGGCACCCGACGTGGTAGGGAAGTTATCCGAACGGGTCATGCCGGTGAGATAGACGACGTCCTCCACGCTGACGGCGATACCGTGTCCCCGGTCGTAGCCGCAGGAGTTCCCGTAGCCGGGGGTATAGAAATAAGAACCGCCCAGGTAGGACGAGTAAAGCACGGTGCCCGACCCATCCACCTTCATCACAAATGCGTCGGATTGGCTATTGCACTGTAAGCAATCGGTACAGGCGTTGTGAGTCTGATCGTAGGCGTTCCCCGTGGTAGGAAAATCGCCCGACGTGGTCCAGCCCGTCACGTAGGCGTTGCCCTCCGCGTCCGTCGCAATGGCCCGTGCCGCGTCTTCAGCAGATCCACCGATGTAGGCGCTGAAGGTCGGTGCCACGTAGACGGCGCCCCGTTGCATCCTGGTGACGAACCCATCCGACGAGCCGCTCAGGGA
>JBNGDR010000462.1:0-1738 GCA_049975685.1 Anaerolineae bacterium | reverse complement strand
TGGTCTTCGGCATCAATTTCGGTCCTCTACCCTGGGTGGCGCTGGCGACGGTGGGATTGGTGGCGGCAGCGACCACATTCGGCATCTTCGTCATGTCCTGGCTCAAAGATACCCGCCAGGCGGGGATCGTCTTCGGTGGCGTTGTGACCCTCACCGGTATGCTTGGGGTCTCCAGAATCTTCACCGGACAGGTGCCCACGACTTCGCCCGTGATGGAATACTTGCCGCTTGTGGTACCTCAGGGGTGGGCGATGCGCCTCTGGCGCGACGTCGGCTCGGGAGCCGATCCCGGAAGGTTGTGGTTGGCCTTTGGGGCACTGCTGGTGTGGAGCGGAATATTCTTCGTCGTCGGTCGCGCCCGCTTTCGCCGGCGCTATGTATAAGGAGGTAAGATGCGCGCCATCGATCTTGCTCTCAAGGATCTCTACCAGATTATCAAGGATTGGAAGGCGGCTCTGTTCCTGTTGATCATGCCGATTGCCTTCACGCTTCTTTTTGGCCTTCTATTTGCGGAGGCGGGCACGGAGGAGGCGAGTCGGCTTCCTGTGGGGTTCCTCGATCTGGACCAGCCCGGTATTGCGGGAACTCACCTCATCAGCCTACTGGATCTCTCTGACGTTGTCCGGCCGGTTGTGGATGGAGAGGTCAACGAGGAGGCGTTGGCAGATCAGGTGGGCGACGGGGATCTGGCGGCCGCTATCATCGTCCCCGAGGGATATAGTGCGGCATTGATGAGCGGCGAAACACCCCAGATGCGCGTTATCGCTGAAGAGCAGAGCAACAGCGGGACGACGGCCATCCACGCCCTTGAGACCTCGGTGAACCGCCTGGTGGGTGCGGCGAAGATTGCCCGCTTGACGACGGACCTGCTCGTTGAGACAGATCCCGAACGGTTCGGGGGCGACCTGGAGAAAGAGGCGACCTTTGAGGACTCGCTGGAGCTGGCTGTTATTGCGTGGGAGCGGGCTCCCTTCAGTGTCACCACCCTCATGGTCGTGGAGGAGGACGATGGGGAACCTGCCGTCGATGAAGTTTACGGCAGCACTTACGCCCACTCCTCCACCGGCATGATGGCCCAGTTCGCCATCGCGGGTCTCATCGGTGCTGCGGAGGTTGTGGTGGCCGAGCGTAAGACGCGCACGCTCCAGCGCCTGCTGACCACTGCTATTACCAGAGGCGAGGTTATCGCCGGACACTACCTGGCCATGTTTGTGATGGTCTTCCTTCAGTTATTGCTCCTGACGGGTGTGGGACATCTAGTCTTTGGCGTGGGCTACTTCACCGCTCCTGTAGCCACCCTGGTCATGATCTCCGCCTTCGCTTTCTTCACGGCCGCGCTGGGCATGTTGATTGGGGCGGTGGCGAAGACCGGAGAACAGGTCATCATACTATCCCTACTTCCTATGTTCGTCCTCTCCGCGCTGGGAGGGGCCTGGGTACCACTGGAGTTTACGGGTGAGACCTTTCAGACCATCGGCCATTTCACGCCGCTGGCCTGGGCCATTGATGGGCTGAAGAATATCACCGTCCGTGGGTTAGGGTTGGAATCGGTGCTGGAGCCGTCCGCCGTTCTGCTGGGCTTTGGCATCCTCTGCCTGGCGGTGGCGGTGTGGCAGTTCCGGGTTGAATGAGTGTTTTCGCTGCTAGGAGGTTGATATGACCGAGCAAGACGTTCGTCGAGAGGAGTTCAAGGTTGAGGGCGATGAGGTCGTCGCCCGGGTCAAGGAGATTATCCATG
>JBNGDR010000461.1:0-1764 GCA_049975685.1 Anaerolineae bacterium | reverse complement strand
TACGAAGGCGAGTTGGAAGTTCACGCGGGTAGCCCCCTGGGCATTCCCGGCGATCCCCTGGATTTGGATCTGTAACCGAACCCTTTTCTATAGCGAAAAACGAATTCTGGTTGGGTTCCCCTCTCTTAGGGGAGGGGGCCATGTTTGGTGTTGTGGAAAAGCATGCGGGATGGTTGCAATCTTTCTCGATCTGTGCTAATATGAGGTAGAAGGTTCCCATTGGTGATGGGCTGCGAGGAGGTGATGAGCTATCTGTAACCGAGACGAGTTTCTAAATGTCAGGTACGAAGTGATGGTTCATCCCCTTGAGGGCTATGGACGTTGTGGACTCATAAGTTAAACTAGGGAGGGAGAACAATGTACGAAGCACCGGATGTCGTGTACGAAGGCGAGTTGGAAGTTCACGCGGGTAGCCCCCTGGGCATTCCCGGCGATCCTCTGGATCTGGATCTGTAACCCGATTCCAGTCTTACTGTTGTATTTCGGTGAGCGGCGGTGTTTTAAACACTGCCGCTCCTGCTTTTATGTGTGAATCTCTTTCGGGGTTCGTTAAGTAATCTCCCTGTTTTGTTACATCGCCACAATCCCTCGTAATAAAATAGACTGTCCTCTTGTAAAATATCGAGTTTTGTGATATACTATCTCAACAAATAGATTCTTACCCGCCAAATTTTTTCAGAGGCGTGGTATACTGGGGCAGAATTCAGCCGAGACTCGGTAACTTCCCACGGCGAAAGCCTCAAGCCAGTCAAAAGGGAGTGAATACTGTGAATAAGAGTCACGTTCGTTATATCCTGCTGTTGTTGGCTTTAGTTGGGGCCTGGGGTGGGTTGGGTATATTGCGCGAAGTCGCTGCTGCCGCCCCGCCACCGCCCCTTGACTTCGTCGACATTGGCGATTACCCGCCGCTGGCGGAGAACGATCCGTTGTCGCAGCCTCCTCTTCTGGAGATGCAGGCTGCTCTGACTACCCTCCCCGATCCCGCCGATCCTATCACGTTGCCTCAGCCTGCCTGGCGCATTGGCGTCATCACCGACGGTCTCTACGCTCTGGACTACGCTACCCTGGATGCGGCGGGCGTACCCGTCACTACCACCGATCCTGATGCCTACCGTCTCTTCTGGCGTGGGCAGGAGGTCGCGCTGGATGACAGCGAAATCGTGACCACCTTTGATGCGAGTGAGGCCTTTTACTTCTACGGCGAGAAGTTCCACGGCTCTGAGCAGGATGAGAAGTATACCGACGAGAACGTCTACTGGCTGACGGTGGATGATACGACGTCAGGGCTCCGCATGTCCACCCGCAGCGTCGCGGGCAGCTCCTCCACGCCGCTGACCTGGTACACGGACACCGCCCGCGCCGAGGAGAACCTCGTCTATTGGGGCCGTCACTCCACCACGCCGGGCACCGACACCACCTGGTTCTGGGAGAAGATACGTGCGCTTACGGTCTCCACCTATACTTATCCTATTGAACTCTCATCGGTGGTGACCGGCGGCTATTCCGCCACCCTGAGTCTGGAGGTGGCGGGGTACAGTGAATATCACGATCAGTTGTTGACCCTGGCACTCAACGGCAACCCCATCGGTGAGGTGACCTGGTATGGGCGCCGGGAGTATACGGCCACACTTGAATTTCCCTCTACTTTCCTGCGAGATGGGGAGAATCTTCTCGACGTTGGTATACACAAGCTGGCGAGTGTCAAACCCATCGCATACTTTGACAGGTACCAGATTGACTATCGCCGGGCGCCCGCTGGCCGAG
>JBNGDR010000460.1:0-1769 GCA_049975685.1 Anaerolineae bacterium | reverse complement strand
GGTATGAGCCATCACCCGGAGGGTCATCTCCATCTGGCGCTCCGTCGTGGCCTCCCCCGGATCACTGGCGATAAAGGGGCGCAAGCTGCCGAAGGCCAGCGTGTGCACCACCATGTGAACCGAGGCGTAGGGCTCATCGTGAAGTGCATCCGCCATTCTGGTAATCACACGTCCCCGGCGCCGCTCATCGGCAGCGTTGGTGTTGAAGAAGAGGGCGCGGCGGCCCAGGGCCTCCACGTCGGCGACGACGGCCTCTGCGCGCTCTAACGTACTCCGCGTGTCGAGATGCACGCCGAAGATATTCATACCCGCTTCAGCCAATGCCCGGGCCGCCGCTGCGCCAAAGCCGCTTGACGCGCCCAGGATCAGGGCCCAACGTCCTTCCAGAGATAGAGAGGGGATACTCATAATTCCTCCTGAACTTCAAATTAGTGTTCTATCAAGCGCCATTCGTCTACATCCACAGCCATCATAGCATCGGAGAAAAGGATGACAAACCGTGGTATTGGACAGGATCTTGTCGTTTTCCAGCTACAACACAATTTACCCTATTTCTGACTTGAATTGGACTTCCCCGAAACTTTAACTATAATTCTCTTTGAATTACCTCCGGTAGGCGGAGGAGGCACGCTTCAACGTGGTGCCCGATCCCGGAGGCTATCGCAACAAACCCTTTGACATCATAAGGGCTTATGCTAAACTGTAAGAGTAATAGTTTGTTAAGAGACAACCTCCCGACCGCGTATGCGAAAGTGAATATGAAGAGCCAGGTGAACATAACCGGGGCTTGCAGACCCAAGACGCGAAAGCGCCCATTGGATAGGCTACGTAGCAATCGCACAGGAAGTTGTCTTTTTACAAACACTAAACCTCACTCAGGAGGTACCCAATGACGGATGGCGAAAAGCGGGTGGTAGTCTGCATCGAAGACGAGCCAGAGATGATCGATCTCATTAGGCTTATCCTGGGACGCAAGGATTTTGAACTTGTTGGGGCCGTTGGCGGACGTGAAGGTCTGGAGACCGTGCGCCGGTTGAAACCCGACCTGGTGTTGCTAGATCTCATGATGCCGGACATTGACGGCTGGGAGGTCTACCAGCAGATGAAGGCCGATGCTGAGCTCAAGGACATACCCGTGATCGTGGTCACGGCCAAGGCTCAGAGCATCGACAAAGTCCTGGGGCTCCACATCGCCAAGGTGGATGATTACGTAACCAAGCCTTTCGGCCCCCAGGAGTTGCTCGCAAGCATCAACAAGGTGCTCCGGCTGGAAGAGTAATCGGATCTCTTGTATCGATCCCTGATGAGCATTGCTGTCTCTGGCGGCGACGCGCCGGGCTCTAGCCGGATCGTCGCCGCTTCATTTTACTTCTACCCTGCTCGTGAATAGGTGAAACGCAAGGTGAGCGACGTACTTGAAGCGCGGCTCCTCGCCGTGGGGGATGAGCTCCTGAATGGTGAGATCCGCGACCAGAATCTCTTCACACTCATTCGTAACCTCACCTGTTTGGGATTTACGGTCCGGCAGGCGGCGATGATACGGGATGACGATGAACAGGTCGTCGCGCTCCTCTCACGCTGGCTGGCGGCCCACCCGGATCTGATTATCGTGAGCGGTGGGTTGGGGCCCACCGAGGACGATGCCACACTCCAGGCCATAGGTCACACCCTCCACCGCCCTCTGGTCGAGGACGACCACGCTCGTTCTCTCGTTGAGGAACAATACCTGCGGCTTCAGAAACAGGGGCACCTCCGGAAGCAAGGCCCGG
>JBNGDR010000459.1:0-1771 GCA_049975685.1 Anaerolineae bacterium | reverse complement strand
TTGAGGGTGGTGATGAGCGCCGAGGGCACCTGTGCCGCGCGCTGCAATTTATTCGCGCCCACCAGCAACCCGCCGAAGAAGAAAGAAGCTGGAATCGTGCCCAGAGGATGCAACTGTCCGAACAGTGCTGCAACGATACCATTGAAACCGGCGCTGCCCGTGAAGCCAGTCGCCGAGCCGTCGGTGAACATACGATGATGAAGTCCGTAGACCTGGATTCCACCCGCCAGACCCGCCAGCGCCCCACTCAACAACAGCGAGAGCACGATGTGCTGGGGGACGTCGATACCGGCGTACCGGGAGGCGTCGGGGTTGAGACCCACGGCGCGGATGCGATAGCCCAATGTCGTGCGCCACATCAGAATGTAGACGAGCACCGCCAGCACCACGGCGATGAGGGTCCCCAGATGCAGCCGGGTGGGCACCCAGCGCGGCAGGTCGAAGGCGGGGGCGAGCCGCGCCGTCTGCGGAATGCGTGAAGCACGTTCCAGCTGGACCGGATCGATCAACGGCCCGATGAGGAGGAAGTTCATACCGCGCACGGCGATCTGGTTCATCATGATGGTGCTCAGGATCTCGTTCACGTTGAACTTGGCCTTAAGCACACCCGGAATGCCACCCCAGATAGCTCCACCTAATGCCCCGCCCAGCATACCCAGCAGAATGACGATCCAGCCGGGCCAGTTGGAGAGGAGCAGCCCTATCGAGGTCGCCAGCAGGGCACCAGCGACGAACTGTCCCTCACCGCCGATGTTGGTGACGCCTCCCCGGAAGGCGATGCACGTTCCCAGCCCGACAAAAAGCAGTGGTGTCGCTTTGACCAGCGTGTCCGCCACCGCGTTGGTGCTTCCGAAGGCCCCCTCCAGGAGTGCGCCGTAGGCCGTAATGGGATTTGCGCCCAGAAATAGTAGCATGACGGCGCCGATGAGCAGCGCTGCCAGCGTCGCCAGCACCGGTAGTAACGCATCGAGGAGCTGTGCCCAGGAGAGTGAGTCCAGCCATTTCTTCATACCTGCCTGCCTTTCTGCTTAGCTGAGCCTACGGCATCTGATCCGAACAGAGCGGGTGGTAGAAACCTGACCCCATCGAAAAAACGGATTTTTCCGGAACCAAGATACTCAATGCGGTATCTGGACTTGATCAAATCGATCGATTATAGCGGGCGGCCATGCCAAAAATCCGGTTTTGCAGTCCTCTATTCACCCGCTACTCGCCAGAACTCTTTCTCCTGCTCCCACTCGCGCAGGGTTTCGTCGCGCGGACGGACAACCACGGCCTCAGCATCCGCCGTCACTGTGCCATCCTCCAGCCGGATCTCCCCGGCGACCCGGGCCGAGCGCCGTCGCTGTTCAACGACCCACCCGACGGCCCGTAGTAGGGTCTCCGTAGGCGTGGGATGACGGTAACGGATCTCTATCTTGGCTGTGACCCAGAAGGGATCGTCATCCGACGCCATCATAATGGCCCGGCCTGACGTCTCATCCAGGATGGTGGCCAGGATGCCGCCGTGGGCGATGCCCGGATATCCTTGATATTCGTCGGGGATGATCAGCGGAACGATAATCTGACGGGTTTTGGGGTCTTCGTAGAATTCCAGGTGCAATCCCACAGGGTTCTGGCGCCCGCAGACGAAACACATACGGGAGGTGGGTTGCAATCTCCAGTCCTCAGGAATATCGGTCATCAAGCGCTCCATAAAACGGTTATCGATTTCAAAGATACTTCGTATCGCGTATCTATCACTCATGAAGGTAATACGAAACACGCAATA
>JBNGDR010000458.1:0-1784 GCA_049975685.1 Anaerolineae bacterium | reverse complement strand
CCTTTCTCACGGCCGCCGGTTTGGGTAAATGCACGTTATCTACTGCTGTCGGTGGGCTCAAGGAAATCGTGCGGGATGGTGAGAATGGTATCCAGGTGGCGGCTGCGGAGCCGTCTCTGCTCGCGGCAGGATTGCGGCGCTGTATAGCGTTATCTCCTGAGGATCGCGTCAGGATGGGCGAGGCCTTACGGCTTGACGTCGAAGCTCGTTACAACTGGTCAAGTATTGCCCACAGAACGCTTGAGGTATATCGGTCCGTGCTCGCGGAGGGTGTATGACCTGGCGTTGGGTCGTAAGTATTTTCCTGGCTCTTGCGAGTGTGGGGGCTATTTGCAGCCTCTCGCTTGCCGGGGAGGGTGATGCAGATCCGGGGCCTATTATCATGGGCTCTGATTCAACCCTGACCACCCCCTTGATCACGGTCACGGTCAATACCGGCTCCTTTGCCCCTTCAGAGATGGCTTTCAAGCACGATAGTGATCCTTTTCTTCCGTGGGAGCCGTTTCAGGTCACCAGGGCATGGGCGGTGCAAGATCCTGAGCGGGCATATCAAAGCTATCTCGAAGCATTGAATGGGGGCGGCTCCTTCAGCGCCTGGGACAACGAGTACGGTGCCTTGGCCTGGGGGGAGAGTTTTATACTGGGCAGCCTTCTGGATATGTACGAAGCCACTCATCGTGAGATCTATCTCGAAGAGTTCGTGGCTCATGCCGATGCTGTGATTGAGCAGGGGGATGACCGGGCAGACCGCCCTGATTACCGGGATCTGGTATTGCCGGGTTGGAGTACGGGCGGTCCCATCGTGCTGGCACGCACCGTTTTTTCTAACAGTTTGAGACAACCATCCCTGGAGGTTAGGGGGCGTTCTGTCTCCCGTCAGAATCAGATCGCAGTGCGTCTGTCCACCACCTCCACGGTGACAAACACTTTGTGGGCCCTGAATGTGCACCGGAGCATGCCTGGGCGTCTGGGAGTTGTGCTTTCTGATACCCAACCGTTGGTTACCGCCCCTGATTGGCATATTGCTGGGGAGCCAGACGTGCTTCGCCCTGGCGATTCACTGGCTTACGATCTATATTACCCCTGGTTTCTGGTCTCGGGAGTTCGCCTGTATGGGGTCGTAGATGGCGAGGACCTATCCGCCGAGGATTTCGAGCTTTATACAGCCATGCATACGGATCTCGGTGAATACACACCTGTGCTCTCTTACACCTTGCAAACTCTCACTGAGGGTGGTTGTACGATCCTGGATTTCAGAGACATGGCGCAGTGGGGACGTTACTGGAAGTTGCGCTATGTGGGTGAATCCCCACTCATTCTCTCGGCAGAGCCCGGCTCATTATTAAGATTGTACGAGTCAGGACGACCGCCGATCTCTGAGCAATTTCAAGCAGATGAACTACTTCAGTTGGTCTCTCTTGTCAATCTGGAATCCAATATAGTGCAATTGCATCTTGGTGGGTCCGACAATCCGCAGCCATCTTACGGTTGGCGCTTCCTCACACCACAACGCTATCGTATGGCGTTGCACACAGGCTTGATCACCTATCCGTTGCTGCGCTTTTCGGCGCTGGTGGAAAGAGAAGGTCTCGCTACCTGGCAGCCCCAGTCTCAGGAATATCTCGAATACGCCAGAGCAGCGGTGGAGAGTCACGATGACGAATGGCGCTCGGTCTCCACGACGCAAGGGTACTACGTGTATCGCGAGGATTCGCCCAAATGGTGCAATGGCGTCAACTTGCCCTATAATCAGCAGGCTGCGATGGGTCGGAGTCTGTTACTGC
>JBNGDR010000457.1:0-1787 GCA_049975685.1 Anaerolineae bacterium | reverse complement strand
CTGTTCCACGTGGAACAGGATTGCCTCCTTTGCAAACACGGCAGGCGGATAAATTGCTTCGTCCACCCTTACGCCCACCCGCCCCGGTGGGGACGGTGTGGGTCGGAGGCTTCGTGTTCTGATATTAACACCTGTCTATCCTCTGTGAAAGGACTTCAGAAGCCGTCTTCCTCACAGAGGGAGCCCAGGACTTATCGTTCACTGCCATCTACATGGTACGTCAGTTTTTTTAAGTTGTCAACAAGCACGACAACGCCTTGCCCTGTATACAGGAATCCCCAGGGTTTACCCTAACGGTAATGAAACGATTTTGTTATCTTAGGTTGTTGACAGGTCTGTAGAATCGGATACACTAAGAATGTAGGCTTTGGAATAATCCTTGTGGTATGTTAATCAGAGGAATATGACTTCAAAAGCGCCCCCAACCAGGTTGTTCGAGGAGCAGGTCCGAGACGAGGTTCGCGACCTGCGTAGTACCTATATCTTCACCGGCATTCTTGTCATCTGTTTGGCGGCGATGATCGTTGCTTCTAGCGAGAATGTCATTGCTCTCCAGATACCTCCTACCGAGCTGGCGCTGGTTGCCATGGCTGCCCTTCTTGTCACTATGGTGGGGTTCTGGGGTTTACAGCAAGGTTGGTCGGCCAATCGCCTGGCGTGGATCTCGTTGGTGCTCTATACACTTATTCTCTCAGCGGCGGTGCATTACGCTGGTGGTCCTCTGACGCCTTTTCCTGCCATCTATCTCGTGGTGGTTCTTGGAGCCACCTTTCTATTGGAGAAACGCGGCGCTACCATCATCGCCGTGCTCAGCGTCCTCTGCTATGCGCTGGTACTCTACCTGGAGTTTCTCGGTGTCCTCCCTATGGTTCAGATCTGGGGTGGGAACTTCGTGCCCTGGGAGAGCGGAGCGCTTCTTGTTATTAACTGGATCACCTTGACAATTCCGGTACTCATCACCTCCCAGCTGGCAGGGACCCTGGCCGAACGGTTGAAACAGAGTAACCTCCAGCTGCGCCGGTCGGAACAGTTGCGCGAGAACCTATCCGATATGATCGTACACGATCTCCGCAACCCCATTACCGCGCTGATGGGCGGGTTGGAGATCCTCGATATGACCCTGGCCGATAAGATAGGTAAAGATCAGAAGCACCTCCTGGAGAATGCTCGTCACAGTGGGCACGTGCTGTTGGAACTCGTCGGGGAGCTTCTGGATATCAGCAAGATGGAGGCGGGTCAGCTGACGCTCCACCGCGAACCGGTGAATCTCGCCGAGGTTCTGGTTGAGAACGCGCAGGCGGTAGAGTCGCTCACCAAGTTGGAGGAGCAGAGGGTAGAGGTTTCGCTCTGTGACGAGGCGCGACGGGTGCTCTGCGACCGTCAGCTCATCAGCCGGGTGGTCGCTAACCTGCTCTCCAATGCCATCAAACATACACCCAAGGGCGGGATCATCGGTCTGAAAGCTACGTGCACCGATAACACCCTGACTATCAGTGTCACCGACACCGGAGTAGGGATACCCAAGGAGTATCACGAGAGGATTTTCGAGAAATTCGGTCAGGTTGAGGGAACGGACAGGGTGCGCCGGGGTACCGGCCTGGGTTTGACCTTCTGCAAGATGGCGGTGGAGGCGCACGGCGGCCGTATCTGGGTGGAGAGTGAGTTGGGAAAGGGAAGCACCTTCCGTTTCACCTTGCCTCTCACACCCGAACAGGCGGGAAAAGTTAATTAAGATCGCTTTCAGCGATTCAGTAGCAGTACGAGACCTCGGATCTCTCGAGAGATCC
>JBNGDR010000456.1:0-1790 GCA_049975685.1 Anaerolineae bacterium | reverse complement strand
TAATCAAGCCATCGGCGATGTTTTGCACGATAGTATCCAGGCGGTTGCGCTCTTCACGCAGCTCTTGTGTCCGCAAAAGCACACGCCCCTCCAGATCCCGGCTGTAGTCCTGCAGCTCGTGATAGAGACGGGCATTCTGCAGGGCGGCTGCAGCCTGTTGAGCCAGTAGAAAGAGCGCGTCCACCTGACGGCGATTCGGGAGATCCCCCGAACGCTGCCCGCCGACGAGATAAAGCCCGGTGAGCCGATTATAATGATATAAAGGGAAACATAACTCCACACCTAATTTGTGTAAGTCCCGTGCCACGTCGATCGTCTCTGCTGCCAGTCGGTGAGCCTTGTAGACCACAAAGGTCATCCGATGAGCGCGCATCCACGTTACCAGGGGTGAATCCGTGGGAAAACGTAGAGTGTCATCGGTATCCACATAAAAGTTCTCGGACTCATCGAGAAGAAGCAAACGGGTAGAGGTCAAGCCCAGATCCTCAGGGGCCTCCCGTGTAAGCAGAGAGACAATATCGCCCATCACAATGGTATTGGAGAGCTCACGACTGAGATACTGAACGGCACGACGGAAATCGAGCTGGGGACGGTAAAGCGTGCGCTCTACGAGACGCCGCACCCCCTGCCGTAGAGGATCAAAGAGCACGATGATAGTCAATGCCGCCAGAATGCCGGGAACCATAGGGCCAGATGCCATACCCCATTGTTCCAGCAGCGTGCCCGCCAACGTCCCCATCGACATATAGATCATGAGCAGTAGAACTATCAGGATAGTGTAAATGAGGGTGCGGTTAATGATGAGATCGATCTCCATAAGACCCTGGCGGAAGATGGCGCCAACGAAAGAGAGAGGAATGAGAACGACGGTGATGTTGGTCAGGCTCAAGGGCAATAGGGGGCTCCCTCGAACTACAGAAGGAATAAGGAAGAGTGTCAGGTAAGGCACGAAAGCCACTACGGCCCCCCACAATATCCACCGGATCTGATTTCGGACGCCGGGGGCACGACTGGTCACATAGGTATGAGCCAACGATATCACGCTCAGACCTAGTTGGATTGCAAAAAGAGGGTTAGCCACGGCAAAGACAACGTCGCGTATCTCCAGGATGGTGTCACCGCCCCAGATCCATCCAGCGACAAAAGAAAGGAGGGGAACACTCAGATGAATGAGCCAGGGAATCCAAGTGAACTGTCGAATAGGTCGCTTGATCTCAGGAAAAAGGAGCAAGCTGTGTAAGGAGAGGCTCACAAAGAGCGAGATAGAGACAAAATCCACGGGGAGGAAGAGCCAGGCCCATCCCACGAGCAAATTCGCGCTATAGGTGGCCCAGGCATTATTGATCTGGTTGAGAGCCAACATGACGAAGGCCATAGCCAGGAGACGTGTCGCAACCCGGGCATCTCGCTCCCGCAACATGATGGCCGCACAGGCGAGGGAGCTCAATCCTGTCAGATACAGTGTTCCCGCTCTCATTAGAAGGAGAACGAAGCGAGGAGACCTCCAGGTCACGTTGAAGCGAAAACGCTCTCCATCCCGTAATACGGTGTAAGGTACGCTCTCCTGGGACGACAACGAGTATATCCACTCCCGATCAGGTTGAAGTAGATCTACGTTCACTTCCCGAGAACCAATACCAAGGAGAACATCGCCAGAACGGAGAAGCGATGTTGGCGGCGTCTGCCTGACCTGTATGTTATCGCCGACATAAACGCCGACGCCGTCTCCGGGGACGGAGAGAAAGACCACGAGAAGCAAAATGCCGTAGATAAAGACTCCGACCGTCAAC
>JBNGDR010000455.1:0-1795 GCA_049975685.1 Anaerolineae bacterium | reverse complement strand
GCTGGGGCCGGTCTCCCGACCGTGCCCCAACTCAAGCGAAGTATGCACGCTTGGTTGCGCTGGCAGGGCACCAAGAAGCGCCTATAATAGAGTATGTTACCGCTTTGAATATCTGTAAGGAGGTCTTTAGTGGCTAATCTGCCAATTTTCCCGAATTTCAAGCCCCTGGCTCTTGAGGACAGAGATTTCATCCATGAGAGATTGTGGGCCTATCAACCTCGTACTTCCGAGCTCACTTTTACTAACCTTTTCATCTGGCGTGATGCGTATAAGTTACACTGGGCTGTCTATGAGGATGACTGGTTGCTTCTTCTCTGCGAGAAAGAAGACGATCCTTATGCCTTCCCTGTTGTAGGACCTGGGCAACGGGTGGAGGCGACGCGAGCCTTTCTGACCTGGCTGCGTGACGATCGTGATATCGCGAGGCCGCGCATGGAACGAGCAGATGCACGTTTAGCAGCGGAGCTAGAGGATGCTCCCGATCTCAAGATCGATCCCACCCGGGAGCATTTCGATTATGTCTATTCACGTGAGGATTTGGCGGCACTGGCGGGGCGGGATTACAGTAACAAGCGCAATCACATCAACCATTTCCTCCGGGCCTACGACTATACGTATGCGGCACTGACGCCGGACAATGTCGATGCTTGCCTGCGCGTGGCCTGTGAGTGGTGTGAGAAATATCGCTGTGAGGATGACATGAATCTCATCGAGGAGCGCGATGCTGTGCGGGAGTCCCTGGAGCATTTCTCCCAACTCCGCATCCAGGGTGGTGTTGTCTACGTTGAAGGTCGCATCGAAGCCTTCTCTATGGGTGAGATGCTGAATGAGGAGACGTTGGTGGTTCATATCGAGAAGGCCGATCCCGATATTCGCGGTCTTTATCAGATCATCAATCGCGATTTCCTGAGGCATTGTTGCACGGAGGCGACCTATGTGAATCGGGAGCAAGATCTGGGCGTCCCCGGTCTGCGCCGGGCGAAGAAATCCTACCACCCAGATCACCTGGTGGAGAAGTACCGGATTGGGTTGCGCTGAGGAACAGATGCTTTTCTGGGGATTGATCGCGGGCTTGTTGGGGTGGGGTGCTGGCGCCTTTGTATCCCATCTGGCTGAAGCTATTCTGGCGCGGCGCGCGTTGAAATTACCCACTTGCCCCTATTGTCAGACGCCCTACCACCCTCTCCAATGGAGCGCAATACTGGCTTTGGTGACGGGTGGGCGCCGATGCCGGGCCTGTGAGCGATCAGCGCGCTGGCCTCGATTTGCGGGAGAGCTTCTCCTGGCTCTAACGTGGGGGTTGCTCGTGGGGCGTTTCGGGATGTCTGTCCGTGTACTTTTTGCTATGGTGGCTGCGGTGCCGTTGACCATGATCCTTGTAACCGATCTTGAAGCCAAGATCATCCCCAACCGCATCGTGCTACCTGCGTTGGGTATCGTTCTCGTCGTCGGTATCCTGATGGGGCCTGCTGTCCCCGGTATAGAGGCCTGGACATGGTGGAGTGTGCCTCTAGGGGCCCTGCTTGGCTTCGGCGTGTTATGGATATTGGCGTCCATTGGCGTAGCTCTGCTGGGTGAAGGTGCCCTCGGTGCGGGCGACGTGAAACTTGCAGCACTCGTGGGCGCGACCGTGGGGTTTCCTATGATCATTGTGGCCCTCCTGTTGGCTATCTTCTTGGGTGGGGCAGGGGCCCTCCTGGTTCTCATTGGGAAGCGCGGTTCGCTTCGCTCTGCTATTCCCTATGGGCCCTTTATTGTGCTGGGTTGTGTGGGTGTTTTGATCTATGGTGTGGAA
>JBNGDR010000454.1:0-1798 GCA_049975685.1 Anaerolineae bacterium | reverse complement strand
ACCGTGCAATGGCGAAGGTGCCTTTGGCGAAGTTTGGCATCTCGAAGACGCCCATGGGGCCGTTCCAGGCTACCGTCTCCACATCCTGCAGGATCTCCTTGTAGCGCTCGATGGTGTCTGGGCCGATGTCGAGGATGCGCCAGCCCTCGGGTACTTCGGCAACGTCCACAACCCTGCGTTCGGCGTTGTTCTCAAAGGCGTCGGCGATAACTACATCGGAAGGGAGTTCCAGTTTCCCTGCACCTTTGGACAACAGCTCGTCGGCCTGATCCAGAACATCATCTTCCACCAGTGAGTCTCCCACTTCCAGCCCCTGGGATTTGAAGAAGGTGTTGGCCATACCCCCGCCGATGAGCAGCCTATCGGCTTTCCCTAGCAGGTTCTCAATGACGCCGATCTTGTCGGAGACCTTGGCACCACCCAGGATGACAACGTAGGGGCGTTCTGGCTCGCCTGTGGCCTTACCCAGGAATTCGATCTCTTTCTCAATGAGGAAGCCGGCGGCAGCAGGGAGATACTCTGTAACACCGACGGTGCTGGCGTGGGCCCGGTGAGCAGTGCCGAAGGCGTCGTTAACGTAAAGCTCACCCAGCTCGGCCAGTTGTTTCGCGTAATCTGGATCGTTGGCTTTCTCTCCCGCATGGAAGCGGGTATTCTCCAGCAGCATGACCTCCCCAGGCTCCAGGGATTCGGCCAGCGCCTTAACCTCTGGACCGACGCTGTCGGGTGCCATCTTGACAGGCATGTCGAGCAGCTCACCCAGGCGCTCGGCGACAGGTTTGAGGCTCAACTCTGGCTTGACCTGTCCCTTTGGTCGTCCCAGATGCGACATGAGGATAAGCGATGCGCCATGGTCGAGGATGTACTTGATGGTAGGTAGGGCTGCACGAATGCGGTTATCGTCGGTGATTGTCCCATTTTGCAGAGGGACGTTGAAATCGGCCCGCATGAGAACCCGCTTTCCCTTTAGATCTAGATCACGAACGGTCTTTTTCTTCACGATTATCTCCTTTGACTTGAATGATGAGAATCATAGACTTGGTTGAAAGATGCTTCGCAGACGAAGCCTGGCATTCTGCGATCCGCAAGATACCATCGCCCTCTGTAGAATGTCATGACTGCCAACTAACTCAGGATATCCATAACCGTCGCTGCCAATTTGTCGGGATCATGTCGCCAGGGATTATCCTCGCACATGAGATCCGCCTTGACGACTTGCAAGGCTTGTCGTGATTGGATCTCTGGTTTGACCCACTCCACACTCTCTGGCAGTTCCCGTCTGGGTTGTCCAATGTTCAGCACTATGGTATCGAAAAGATCACGTCCCAGGTGGACCTCCAGGGCTTTAAGGTGGTGCTCGGCGGTATAGTGCTCCGTCTCACCTGGTTGAGTGGCCACATTGCAGATATATAGCTTGGGTGCTCGACTGGCCTGTAAAGCACGGGTGATCTCCGGGACCAGTAGATTGGGGAGGATGCTGGTGTAGAGGCTTCCTGGCCCGACGACGATGAGATCGGCGCTGAGTATTGCCTGCAAAGCGCCTGGATAGGCTCGGGGATCTGAGGGTTCAAGAAGCACTCTGAGGATGCGTCCCTTTGCCTGGGGGATCTGGGATTCACCATAGACACGGATAGGTGTTTCTTCTCCGATGTCGATGTCGGCGGCGAGCACTACCGCCTCCAACGTACTTGGTACGACGCGTCCGCGTACTGCCAACACCCGGCTGGATTCCTCCAGACCGCTCTCGAAAGAGCCCGTTACGCCCACCATGGCACTGATGAAGAGGTTGCCCATACTG
>JBNGDR010000453.1:0-1799 GCA_049975685.1 Anaerolineae bacterium | reverse complement strand
CGCCGGTGATCAACGATCGGATTGTTTTCGTATCAGAACGGGAGGGGCTCCCACAGATCTACGTTATGAATGGCGATGGTTCTGATCTGCGGCGCCTGGTGACAAGTGAGTCCTCAGACTATTATCCTCGTTGGTCCCCCAATGTTGAACGGATTAGCAATCACTCTTATCCACCGGGGATAGCGGCTGGTGAGGGAGATGCTCAGCTGTTTTTGATTGATGTGGGGACGGGGGACAGGAGTTTCTTGGAGACCACTGTCGCGAATGCCAAATTCGCGTCCTGGTCATCGGACGGCGAGGCATTGGTTTTCAGCGGCGAGCGTGATGGCGATTGGGATCTTTATGTTTACCGGCTGGATACAGAAAGTATCCGGCGTCTTACGCAGGGGGCTAGTAAAGACTACTTCGCTGATTGGTCCCCCGATGGGGATAAGATTGCTTTCACACGTGTTCTGGAAAGTGGAGTTCGCGAAATTTTCGTGGTGACTCCCGATGGTCTGGATTTGACCAACCTGACCAACAACCCTGAGTGGGATTCGCATCCTAGCTGGTCTCCAGATAGTCAACGTATAGCCTTTGAATCCCGTCGTACCGGAAATTCTGAGATTTTCCTCATGAATGCAGATGGAAGTGGCGTTACGCAGCTCACCAACACGCCTGGGTTCAACAATACAGAGCCGCGTTTTGGACCTGACGGAGATAGGATAGTCTTCGTTTCTGATAGGGACGGCAATAGCGAGATCTACACGATGGGTTTGGACGGTCAGGACATAGTTCGGCTGACTTACGATGAGCAACTTGACTATAACCCTCATTGGCGATAACCATACTTTGTAGTCAGCTTGCTCAATATGCTTCCGCTGCTTCGCCGTAGATCGCTGTCGATCGGGGCAAGATTTTACCTGCTGTTACTGTTGATAGGAGTACTGTTTTTCAGCAGCTATTCTGCCCTCAGTCGCGCCTTCTCGAATTCTGCATTGCTTAAGTTGCGTGATTGCGCAGTTTATCAGCAGAATAATGGAGGTCAGAATCTCGCTTCCAACCTCGGCGTTTTAGAGCGCCTAACTTCAGTCAGATACTTACTCGATCGAGCGTTATCTGTGGATGAGGTAAACCCTGTAGCACGCTGGGGATTGGTGCGGGTGGCTCTGATGTCCGGGGATGAGAAATTGGCCGTCTCTGCTGCTCAAGAGATGACTCCGCACGTCGATCATAATCTCGTGGCTTATCTTGACGTTTTGGAAGCATTTGTCAGGGGCGGTGCACCTCGGCAGGCTGTCGCTTTCTATGATGCTGTTGAACCGGCATTGCATGTGGAAGCTATCAGTGATACAGTGGCGTCGGCGCTCCTGGGTATATCCAGTACCGAGGCCTTGTCTAGAGCAGTCTTGTTACGTCCTTACGATCTCTACGCAAATTACCATCTTTGGCTGGATACCAGAGAGGCGAAGCCGGCAGCTGCAGACTTGCATGCTCAGCGGCTCAAACATTTTCCCGAGGAAGCCATTCTTCCATTCTTTGATCCCCTCTTGTTTTCTGCCGTCGAGGTTTTTCCTGAATTGAGACGAGAAGAGCTCTGGAATTACGACACCTTGTATATGGTTTTGAATACGCTGGTGTGGCAACGTGCTGATACGCCAGTTCTTGAATCCTCTCTTCTGGAAGTGATGCATAACTATCCTCAAGAGCCAATATGGCCTTTTTTTCTTGCCGAGCTTTACCAACGGACGGGGGATTTACAGCAGGCAGAGTCAATGTGCCGTCGAGTCTTGGATATGGAGGACTCACCTCCTCTGATC
>JBNGDR010000452.1:0-1802 GCA_049975685.1 Anaerolineae bacterium | reverse complement strand
TCAATGCGGTTTTCGATCAATACGAACCCGAGGCCGTGATGCATTTCGCCTCCCACACACTTGTTGGTGAGTCGATGGTGGAGCCCTTTCTCTACCTCGGCAACAACGTTGTCAATGGACTTAACCTGCTGCGGAGTGCCGTAGATCATGGAGTACGGCGTTTCATACTCTCCTCCACGGCCAACCTTTTCGACGATCCAGAGGAGATTCCCATCGACGAGGACGAGGCTATTGTTCCCGGCAGCCCTTACGGTGAGTCCAAGCATGTTCTGGAACGCTTCCTCCATTGGTTGGACCGCATCTACGATTTCCGCTACGCAGCGTTACGTTATTTCAACGCCGCGGGTGCTTCAGCGGAACGGGGCGAGGATCACGATCCTGAGACTCATCTCATTCCCCTGGTGCTTCAGGTGGCGCTGGGACAACGGGACGTCATTCGCATCTTTGGTGACGATTATCCCACGCCCGACGGGACCTGTGTACGTGATTACATCCACGTTCTAGACCTGGCAGAGGCTCACATCCTTGCCCTTCACGCGCTGGATAACGGCAGCCGCCGCTACAACCTCGGCAGCGGAAGGGGTTTTTCTGTCCTTGAGGTCATTGAGGCGGTCCGGGAGGTGACGGGTTATCCCATCCCTGCTGTGGTGACGGAACGACGCCCCGGCGACCCCGCCGTTCTCGTCGCTGGCAGCGAAACGATACGTCGCGAATTGGGCTGGGAGCCCCGCTACTCCCACCTGCGGGAGATCGTGGGCAGCGCCTGGCATTGGCATCGGAGCCATCCTCAGGGATATGAGACCTGAGAACACTTGCTTTCCTTGCAGGGTTGAATGAGTAGAGAACCGGGCGGTCGGATTTTTGTCGGATCGCCCGGTTTTGTTGTATAATAAGAGTGAGGGTAATTTTCGGGGCTTGACACTGTACAGAAGCTACATCCTCAATCTCTCCCAGTGCCAGCTTTGTGGCCGATCACATTTCCAAACCTCTTCGCCCAACGCTTTCATGCTTCCCCCTCGCCCGATTTCGAAGTGTATAGGTGGGATGCACTTGATTGTGAAGAGTACGTCTCAACGGGTCTTCCACTAAGATGAAACAGACCTATCCGATTTGACTGACCTGTCTCGTAGACAGAGGAGGTGTCAATGTATTGATGGAGATGGCTACGTTTCTGTACTCCTGAGTTTTCCTACTTTTGATCACTTACCAGATTGTGAAGAGGAGGATCCCATGAAGACCAAATCTTTCGTCGTGTTAGGGATTACGCTCGTGGCTCTGGCTCTGGTAGCGGTACTACAGATGGGTATGCAGAACGCTGCCGCTGCCGTGGGACCTGAGCAGGAGACGTTGAATCTTCAAAGTTTCGAGATAGAGAAGTCGGTGGTGGAACCACCGTCAGGCGTGGCTGTGGTTAGTGATACCGTCGTTTTTGAAGTTGTCATCACCAACATTGCCGACACTCCTCTGGATACCCACATGCTGCAGGATCACTATATCACTCCATGTCTGACCTATATGGGCGCTACGCCACCCCCAGATGAGGTTTACACAGGTCTAGGTGATCTGTTCTGGTACACGCTGGGCGTTATCGAACCAGGGATGTCTACAACCGTTGTGATTTCCTTCCACGCAGCAACTCCGTGCGAGGTCGTCACCAATACTGCGATCATGTTGGAATGGGGTGTGGACGCCGAAGCTGTAATAACCATACTTCCTGAAGGGGAGGCAGATGGTGACCTGGGCGATGCTCCCGACAGCACCAACCATTTTGGTGTACCTATGACGGCTTACCCGGCGGGTGG
>JBNGDR010000451.1:0-1843 GCA_049975685.1 Anaerolineae bacterium | reverse complement strand
GACGAGATCCGCTGTATTTGAGAGCATTATCGAGATAGTTGACCCACACCTCCTCGACCCAGGGAGCATATCCCAAGGCCACAGGCCAGGTGTCCGGCACGGTAATCCGCGCATCAGTCTGTTCGATCAAGGGGTGGAGGCGTTGTAATGCCTCCTCAACGACGGCGCCCATCTCAAGGGGTTCGCTTACCACTTCCATCTTGCGTACCTTGGAAAGCAGGAGCAGATCCTCAATGATGTCACCCATCTTGCGAGCTGTCTGTGCTACGATTCCCAGAGATTTCTGGCGCTGTTCCTGGGATAGATTGATGAGAGGATCGCTCATCAACTCGGTGTAGCCGATGATGAGGCTCAGCGGTGTGGCCAGATCGTGGGCCACCGTGTGGGCAAAGGCGTCCAACTCCGCGTTCTGGTTCTCCAGTTCGGCGGTGTAGGCGAGCAATCGCGCTTCCGTTTTCTTGCGATCGGTGATATCCTCCGCCACGGCCACGACGCGTCGGATCTCGTCCGTACCATCGTTGATGGGAAAGGTCCGCCCCCAGATCCAGCGGACATCGCCGTTGGGCCTGACAATGCGATACTCCTCATCGAAGTGGATGCCTTTCGTGGCCTGGATAGCCTCCATGACCCGGTCTCGATCCTCCGGATGGATGGCGTCGACGAAGGAGGTGGGGTTCTTGTAGAAACTCTCCACGCTCCGCCCCCAGATTCTCTCGTAAGCGGGGTTGACGTAAAGGATTTCCAGGGATTGGACGTCCCGCAGCCAGACGGCCTCCCGCAACGAGGTGGTGATCTGTCGCAGTCGTTCCTCGCTCTCGCGCAACACCGCCGTCTGCTCGGCGACCCGCCGCTCCAGACTGACCTGGGCAGATTCCAGCTTCTTCCGGTTCTGCTGACGCTCGATGGCAAAGAGAAGAGCGTGGGCCAGCAGGGTGCCTCTCAGCTCCCCCTTGAGAAGATAGTCCTGGGCCCCGGCTCGCACCGTCCGGCGTGCCAGATCTGCCTCCTCGCGTCCCGTCAACACCACCACGGGGATGTCGGGAGCGCGGGCCACAAGTTGACCGTAAGTCTCGTGGGCCTGACTGTCGGGTAACTCTAGATCGGTGAGTACCGCATCGATATCACCCTTCGCCAGCCGCGCCAGCCCTGCGGCGAGGGTCGTCACCCAGATGAGATGGAAGTAGGGGAGATTCCACGCCCTGTCCGGCGCTTTTGCCAGCAGTTCCCGGATGAGGCGGGCATCACCTGCATGATCCTCAATGACGAGCACGTTCAAAGTTTCAGTATCGACCATATTACACTCCCGAGGACGGTCACGATATCACAATGTTACCATTATAGCATTTTTCCTGGGGAGGTGCTGCCTCACGCACCTCCCCAGGAAAACGCTTTAAGATAGGTGCTTCACCCCCGAAGAACCAGCGGCAGATAGATGGACCATCGACCTGCGCCACACAGAAATCCGGTGCAGAGTTCGTAAGGTGAGTCACTGACCACACCGGTAACACTCTGGCCCATCGTGGCGTCGAGGGTGTAATTGCCAGCGGTCACCCGGCCACCACCTCCACCCACCACCCACCGATTCAGTACCGGCGTGGCAGCCAGGACCACGGCGCCTAGCGCCACGACGAACACAAGTGATACTGCGACGGTGATCTTGAACGCGCGTTTCTGTCTCATGAGATCCCCCTTACTGGAGCAGTACCAGCATGTTGATGACGCCCGTACCGCTTTCCAGGGGCTCCAGTGCCTTGCCTACGACGGTCCCGACAGGGGGATCGGCCTTGGCGCGCATGGCATGACCAGGCGTAGCGGAGGCCACCAGCAGATCACCGGGGACGAT
>JBNGDR010000450.1:0-1845 GCA_049975685.1 Anaerolineae bacterium | reverse complement strand
CCCAGCACCTGGGACGGTGATGGAGGACGGAGGACACCCAGATACTGCCCTCCCTGACTCTGCACACGACCGCTGCCGTCGACCCGCACAGATCGCCCCTGAGGATCACGTAACCCCTCACCATCCACCGTCAGGGGAACAGGAGACGCGTTCCTCTCAGGCGGGACACAGAGCAAACGCCCCTCATCATCCCGGTCGCAGGCGGGCAGTAGATAGGTTCGTCCCTGCCAGATGAAGCCCACGGCGGTCTTCCACAGCGGGAGGGGGACTCTCTCCTCCCGATGGCGCAGGGGACGAAGCGTGGTGAGCAAACTCATCTGCATCTGATAGGCTGCCAGCTCCTCCTGTTGGCGCTCCGTGTAACCTCGGCGCACGCACTGGCGCACCTCCTCCGGCAAGGTATCGAGTATGGGTTGAACGAAGCGCTCAAAGGTCTCGAGGCGATAGCGCAGGTAGTCAACGTCACGGGCCGGGCGGTGGTAGGGACAACGCTCTCCCCACTCTCGCATCAACCCTCTCAGAGACAAGGTCGCCACCTCATCATCGCCGGCGGTGACCTCGTGAAGGAGATGTAGCATGACGTGCTCGCGCCAGTCCACGGCCAGGAGGTCATCGTAGCGGTGCAGCAACTCCACAGCAGAGAGGAGCCACGCCGCCGCCATGGGGATGTCGTCAGCGCCAGAGCGTAGAGAACGGTGGAAGCCCAACGTCTCGTTGGTGTGGCGCGCCGTATCCTCACGCAGCCCGAACTCCAGATAGAACTGCCAGGTCCCCTCAGGGAAAGCGCTCTCCAGATCTCTACCTGTCAAACGGAGCAGTTTCTGGTAAGCATACAGCACAGCCGCCGGCCCGGCTACGAGAAGTCCGTAAAGCCCCCGGGGCAGAAGATCGAGCCCCTGAAAGAGAGCGTTGAGATCCTTCTGCACGCGCTCAGGGGTGAGACGGCGCTTCTTCAGCTGGATAAGGCCGCTCAGGATGAAAGCGGGCAGATTACCGGCCGGCAGAACGTGGGCGATCTCCCGCTGAATTTCCCTTATCTCGGGGAGGGTGAGCTGGGTGAGGCTCAGCAGGGCCTTATCATCTACCTCGATAAGGTGGGTCAACGTGGTGCGACGGGCTTCGGCCAGTTCGGGCACAGGGGAAGGCGTAGCTATGGAAGGTCGCATTTTGACCTCCTAATCCGAAGGAACCGGATGTAAAAATCTCCTCAAGGCAGGCGTTCGCCTATCACGACGCACCGGAAGCCCAGATCTGCGCCCTTGGCCGGACGATCGGTGTTGGACTCAGGTCGCCCGACTTCACGATGGGTGGTGCGTAATTGACGGCGATAGTTGGCCGTAGAACCGTAGGAACCGCCGCGCATGACGCGATAGATGCCCGTCACCGGCCCGGTAGGATCTCTGACATCGTCGCGGCCCTCGTAAGCATCCAGGTCATACCAATCAGCCACCCACTCACGGACATTGCCCGCCAGGTCAAGTACACCATAGGGACTGGCCCCCAGGGGATACTCACCCACGGAGGCGGTGGTGGTTCCCAGGCGCACGCGCTCGTCGTCGAAGGTGTCGCCCCAGGGATAGAGGTATTTGATCTCCTCACCGGGATCCCAGGAGGCCGATTTCTCCCACTGGGCTTCGGTGGGAAGCCTTACGTCCCACGTCGTCTCATCGGCCAACCATTGGCAGTAATCGGCGGCCTGTTCCCAGCTGATGAAGGTCATGGGGTGATCACTGTAGGTCGGATTATCGTAGTAGGTGCGGTTGTAGGGGGCTTCACAGGTACCGACAGCAACACACCGTTTGTACTGCTCCACGGTCACCTCGGTCTCATCCATCCAGTAAGGCC
>JBNGDR010000449.1:0-1848 GCA_049975685.1 Anaerolineae bacterium | reverse complement strand
GGTATATGGAGAACGAATGGTGGTGGCGTCCCATCAAGAGCGGGGCGCTGTACCGGGAATACTACGACCAGCAGTACGGGAAGCGGTTAAGCGAGTGAGCGAGCGAATCAACGAATCAGCGAATGAACGAGACTTCGTTGTCCCGTTCTATCGCTGAATCGTTCTCTCGTTCATTCGTTCTATCGCTTTATTAATATGACAAAACTGGAGACCATCGCCCGCTATCTGCTCAAGCATGTGAACCGCGCGGTACGGGAGTTCGACCTCATCGAGGACGGCGACCGGATCGCGGTGGGCGTCTCAGGCGGCAAGGATAGCCGCACGCTGCTCGATCTCCTGGTGCGCGGGGTGGATATTCCCGGCGACTACGAGGTCGTCGCCGTCCACGTGGACGGCTCGGAGGTCAGCCTGCCCGCTCTGAGCAACTCGCTTCAACCCTGGTTCCGAGACCTGGGCGTCGAGTACGAGATCACGCCGCTGGAGGTACCGGAGGGGGAACCGCTGCCCATGGATTGCTTCCGCTGCGCGTGGAACCGTCGCAAGAGCCTCTTCTTCGCTGCCGACAGACTGGGCTGCAACAAAGTCGCCTTCGGTCACCACGCCGACGACGCAGCCGCCACCACACTGATGAGCATCCTGTACAAGGGGCAGCTGGAGACCATGGAGCCATGGCTCAGCTTTTTCGAGGGACGCTTCATCGTCATCCGGCCCCTCATCTACGTGGCGGAGATGGAGATTGCCCGCTACGCCCGCACACGGGGATGGAAGATCACCGAGGTGGCATGCCCGCAGGCGACCGAGGGGCGGCGGGGCAAGATGGAGCGTTTCCTGCGCTCCTTCGACAAGCGAGAATACGAGCAGATCCGGGCCAACCTCTGGCGTATGGCGAAGCAAGCAACGAAGAATACTGAAGATGGGAAAGGTAATCCTGATAACCATGAATAAAAGCCAACTCGACCGCCGCCATCGCAAGTTGAGCAAATTCTTGTCGCTGCTGTTGCGCCACCGCCCGGCGCGCTTTCCCATCGAGATGGACGCACAGGGCTGCGCCAGCCTCGACGAGATCATGCACATCCTCAACGGGCTGCCCAACTTCCGCTGGGCCACGCGCGCCGACGTGGAAACCGTCGTCGAGGCGACCGGGCGCCGCCGCTTCGAGATCGAAGGCGACCGCATCCGCGCCCTCTACGGTCACACAGCCTTCCGTCCTGAATACGAAGCCGTGACGCCCCCACCCCAGCTCTACCACGGCACCGCACCTGAGAGCCTGAAGACCATCCGCAATGAGGGCCTCCGCCCCATGGCCCGGCAGTTCGTTCATCTGGCGGCGACGCCGGAGACGGCCCGCTCCATCGGCCTGCGCCACAGCTCCGAGCCCGTCCTGCTGACCATCGATGCCGGGCGAGCTTACGATGCAGGAGTGGAATTCTACCATCCTGTCGAGGAGATCTATCTCACAGAGCAAGTTCCCCCGGAGTATATCAATCTGAAATCGGAGGCATCATGATCCTTCACATCACAACGAGGGCACAGTGGACAGCCACCCGCACCACCGGCACCTACAGGGGCGACACACTGGAAAGCGACGGCTTTATTCACTGTTCCAAGTCCGAGCAGGTCGTGGATGTCGCCGAAAGCCATTTCCAGGATCGTAAGGATCTCGTCCTGCTCTGCATCGACGAGGAGCGCCTCGACGCAGAGGTGCGCTACGAGGATTGCTACGACGCGGGAGAGACCTTCCCCCACATCTACGGCCCCCTGAACGTGGACGCAGTCATCAAGGTCATCGACTTTCCACCCAATCCCGACGGGAGTTTCACCCTACCCAGAGATTTTGAGGAATTTGTA
>JBNGDR010000448.1:0-1860 GCA_049975685.1 Anaerolineae bacterium | reverse complement strand
ATAGGCAACGTGGGACGGGCGGCCCCGCCCGTCCCGCTGCGCTCAATATTCGTCATCTTCGATAAGGTCGTATCGCTGGTTTCCCGCTTTGTATTTGGACAATTCGCTAAATCTGGCGAACTATTGGAGGATTATCCTGAAGATCCTAGAGGGCATAGTTGCTTGGTCTTAGGCTTTACTCCAAAAAATCGGGCAATACATAGCGTCTGGGGATTGTTACCCGATGGTCGGGTTCGTTTGATAACCGTCTACCTCCCTTTACCACCTAAGTGGATTGATCCCAGGAGACGTAGGAGGAGAGAGTGATGCAGTGTAGTTTCTGTGGCGGAGAGTTAGAAGAGCGCCGAGTGCAACACGAATACCGTTGGGAAGGCAGGCTGGTTGTCTTTGAGGACGTTCCCGCTCGTGTGTGTCGTCAATGTGGCGAGAAGTACTTCGACGCCCAAGTTGTGAAAGCAATGGAGCGAGTCGTCCTGCATCAACTGGAGCCCCAGCGCATCTTGCAGGTTCCTCTCTTTGTCTATCCCGAAATAGCTCCGGTTGAAGGATGAGTCGGTAGAGTGATCGCTTAACCGCTTACATGCCCTATGCCGAAATCGTAGCGGAGGGCTTGGAACGTCTCTTGTCCCATTTCGGTAACCCCTGACGGCGTCAGATGCTGCCTCATCTTGTTAACGTGCAGGCTGTATGGGGTCTTTACTACCTCCTCATTTTTGCGCAAAAATAGGGTGTCAGGTGTAACCTGAGAAGCCGGATTCATCCGGCGCTGTTGAGTAGTGCCCCCTCAAAGGGGCTAGGCACATCATGCCTGTGCGGACTCTTGTTTTCAACGTCTGGATATGTTACAATCAAATTAAGCGACACCCGCACCGGCGGGCCTCTCCATCGCTATCCAGGCCGTATTCCTGGCCTCCGTCAAGCACCGCCAATACTTCACCAACGGTATTCACTCTGTCCAAAAGAGAAATGAAGGAGGGTAACGATGAAACGCATCCTGTTAGCGATTGGTTTGGCTCTGGGGTTGACACTTTCTATGGTTCTTGCGGTGACGGAACGGCCTGTCCAGGCTGATGCGCCCTGTGACCGCTACGTCCTGGGTATCGATGCCGGGGATGATGGCGACTGCAGCGACGAGGGTGATCCCTGCCGGACCGTGCAGTATGCCATCAGCCAGGCAGATCCGGGAGATCACATCTGCGTCGCCAAACATTCGTTGGCCGGCCCCCTCGTCTATACCGGTACGGTGGTGATCACCAAGACCATCACGTTGGATGGCGCCTGGGAGGGTATGTGCGTCGATCCCAGCAACCTCAACTGTGCCTTCCAGGCCATCCCCTGCGATCCGGCCAACGTGACCCTGGACGCGGAGGGAGCCGGGCGCGTGATCAGCATCACGGGCAACGTGGCACCTGCCATCCACTGCTTCACGATTACCGGCGGCGACGCGGCCGGGCTGGGAGGCGACCCCGGCACGACGGTTGAGAATGACGCCGGGGGCGGCATCTACAGCCGCGACGCGGCCCCTATCATCACCCACAACGTCATCACGGGTAACTACGGGTGCGATACCTGTCCTACCGCCTATGGGCGCGGAGGCGGCGTCTACCTGCTCAACGCCCCGGCGACGGCCATCATCAGCGGCAACGTCGTCGCCTATAACGTGGCCGATAACAGCACGTGGGGCCAGGGCGGAGGCATCATGCTGCGCGATGCCAGTGCGCAGGTCATCCACAACACCATCCACCACAACCGGGCCGGTCTCTCGTCGGGGTACGGTGGTGGCCTGGAGATCCGGGACGGAATCCCCGTTGTGGCCGATAACGTCATTCACCACAACGTGGCAGGGCAGGCCGTTGTGGG
>JBNGDR010000447.1:0-1869 GCA_049975685.1 Anaerolineae bacterium | reverse complement strand
CTCAGCGCGTGCGGTGAACGCAGCATCTTGTGCTCGTACTTGAGCATGGTGGCGTAGTCCACCAGGATTTTGTCATCCAGCAGGTCCATGACAGTGCCCTCGGTGGGGCGGCGTTCCTCCAGCAGAGGTGTCGTCACCAGTGACCAGGTGTCGCAGCCCGCGCCGCTGCCGTAATCAATGACCCCAATGCGCTCCTCGGCGTCGGCCCAGTCGAGGATGTGAGCCAGCGCCAGTGGCACACTCGCCGCGCCGCAATCACCGATCTGCGCCGTGAGTACGAAGGGGAGAACCTGCATCATATCTAACCCGGCCTTGCCCATCACCATCAACGGGCGGAGGCCCGTCTTTTGAGGTACGGCGAACTTGGTGAAATCCTCCGGCGTGAGGCCGGTCTTCTCGAAGAAGGCCTTCGTCGCCGGAACGACGTGTTCGAGCAGCCCCCAGTTGGCGACCCAGCCGTAGAAACCCGCGCCCGGCTGGATGAAACGTTCGCCCTCCAGCCGGAAGTAGTCGTTCTGATCCCACGAGTGTGTGGTCCAGGTCTCCAGCTGCGCGATGAGATCCTCGCGTCCCAGCAGGAACGCCACCGCGCCCGCCGACGCCACGTATTCCAGCACCATCCCTGGCGCCGTGTGGCGATTCATCGTATCGGCAGCGATGACCAGGGCGTAATCTATCTGCCCTGTCTCAATCAGTGACGAAGCCAGCCACAGTGCCGTGCTGCCCGATTTCTCCGCGCATTGGATGTCGGTGGTAAGCGTCTGCGCGGGCAGTCCCAGCGCGTCCTGGATCACCACGGCCGCCGCTTTCATGGCATAGGGGCTGGTGCCGCTGCCCAGAAAGAGCGCGCCGATCTTATCCCGTGGTACATCGGCACGGGCCAGGGCCTGTTTAGCGGCGGCGACCGCCAGCGTGACAGTGTCCTCCTCGGGACCCAGCACGCCACGCTCGCCGATGCTGAGCAGATCGAAGAACTGCTCGGCCATATTCTTCCACGTCTCCCAGATCGCCTGGGCCTCGATGCGATGTTTGGGGACGGCTACGCCATAAGAGATGATGCCTGTTTCCAAATGTAACCTCCTTTTTCAAGCAAGGCTGAAGGACAAAGAAACTTCATCCTTCAGCCTTCATGCTTCATCCTTTCTTCGGAATGTTCCACAATCCGGAGAAGGCGATGGCATCCATCATGGGGCCCTTCATCTTGAGCTTCCGTGCGTTGACCAGCTTCATCGGCGGTACCTCGCCCGTGAACATCTGGACCACGTGCTCGCTGTTGCCGCTGATGGTGAGGCGGGGCTTCTGGGTCTCGCCCTCTTCCACCGTGGCGGTGCCGTCCTGGATGATCAATGTCCACTTCGAGGGCTCCTCACCGCCCAGATCGAAGAGAATTACCCGGTTCCAGCCCTTGGCCTTATTCGGCTTGAAAAGGTTGGGCAAGGTCTCCATTACTTCCTTGATTGTCGTCATGCTTCACCTCCTGAAGTTATTAGACTACATGCGTATACGATGAAAAACTGTGTTGATACCGAAATCAATGACCGATCCCCAGAGTTGCGGGATCTATAAATACGTCGATCCACGGCAGCCGGTACGTGAAGATGGTGAACTGTGTGACCAGAACCACAAAGAGCGCAACGTTGGCCCATCGAAAGGGTCGGCTGAAGGTCAGTGAGGTTAACTCCCGCTCCACCACCAGTGCGCAGAGACCGACAACGATCACAGCAATGTTAGAGTAGAGTATTTCCAGGAAGACGGTGGGCCAGGGCCCGTAATAGGCCGGCGCAGCGTACCATACTATGAAGACCAGCCAGGGCACGAGGAGGGTGGCGAAGAGACGACTGTGGAAGAAGTTGCTGAAATTTGAGATCT
>JBNGDR010000446.1:0-1869 GCA_049975685.1 Anaerolineae bacterium | reverse complement strand
GGATTGACGGTGAAGGGGCGCCGCCTTTACAAGCGTGCCATGCAGCTGCTGGCCGGTGAGATCGCCGCCTCGGAGGGGATCGATCTGCAGGAGGCGCAGGATAAGATTCGCGGGTGCCTGGGAGAGAGCTTCGACTCTCTAGAGGACTAAAGGTGGGACGCACTTCAGCACCCGGAAGCGAGGCGTCACACGTGAGAAGGGGTGGGCCGTGAGATTCAAGTGCGTCCCACCTGGGTAGAGAAATATGCAATACGCAACACGCAATAGGAGGTTTTATGGCTAAGAGTGAAAAGATTGAAGTCATGGGTACGGTGACCGAAGCCCTCAAAGGAACGAAGTTCCGGGTAGAGCTGGATAACGGGCACGAGGTCATCGCCTATCTGAGCGGCAAGATGCGACGGTACTATATCCGTATCCTGCTGGGTGATCGGGTCAAGGTGGAGCTTTCCCCTTACGATCTAGAACGTGGTCGTATCGTCTATCGCTACAAGCGAAAGCGCGAGCGTTCCAGGTAGATCGCTAACGTATCTCAATTTCTGGGAGCCCTGAACTCTCCCCGCATATCCAGGCGCATCAGGTAGCATGACAGATAAGGAGGGCGTGTGATGGAACTGGTGGATCCCTTACAGAAGCTTCTCGAAGAGCTTGTTTTATTCATCCCCGATCTCATCGTTGCGCTTATCGTTTTTGGTGTGACTTTGCTGCTGGCCGGATTTGCGGCGCGCCAGGTGGAGCAGTCGACAAAGTCCCGGATCAAGGACCCGGAGACGCGGCTTCTGCTGGCCCGGCTGGCCCGCTGGGCGACTCTCATTGTGGGGACCATCGTAGCCCTGGATCAGGTCGACTTTGACGTCACCAGTTTCGTCGCCGGCCTGGGTATCGCCGGTTTCACCATCGGCTTTGCCTTGCAGGACATCGCCCGGAACTTTGTGGCCGGGGTTCTCTTGCTCATCCGTCAGCCCTTCTCGGTCGGTGACCCCATCAGCGTGGCGGGTTACTCCGGATCGGTACTCGATATCACGACGCGCGATACGGTCATCAAGACCTGGGATGGCGAGATGGTCATCCTGCCCAATCTGGATGTCTTCAGCAACCCTATTACCAACTACAGCAAGCTGCCTTTCCGCCGCCGGACCGTGATGATAGGTCTGGGGTACGGCGAGGACTCGAAACGTGCCATCGGCATCTTTCTTGACGCTGTCAAGGGCGTTGAGGGCGTGCTGGACGATCCCGCGCCCACCGTGCGGGCCAAGGAGCTGGGGGATTCGGCGCTCACGTTGGAGTCGCTGTTCTGGGTGAATCAGCGCACGCACGATCTCTTCGACGTCCACTCCGAGGTGGTTCAGGCGCTGAACGACGTGGCGCAGGAAGAGGGGATCGATCTGCCTTATCCCGTGCAGACGGTGCTCCTGGAACGCCAGTCCGCCTAGGGCTCGGAAGAGATAAGGATGGAGATTAACTTAGAATCCCCCTATCTGAGGTTGCTCAAGGACAGCATCGACATCGTGCGGGTGCCCTTCAGCGATCGGGGATCGCGACTTCTTATCTTTCGCGAGCCCGAGAGCTGTAGATTGCTCATCAAGCTCGCCGAGCGTTTGATCTCCCTCCAGGCCGATATCGACGCCTATCGTTATCGTCCCCCCTACGTGCGCGATCTCAGCCTCGTCGATGGGGAGGGCAACGAGCTCGATTTCGAGGTGGATACCTACCCCCACGCGCTCTATTTCCACACCCGCATTGGCACCTTTGCTCTGGTCTTCCAGGATAATCGCACCCTCAAGTTCGGTGTCCCGGCCGGGGAGAAGGCCGGACTCCGCTTTCACGTCCTCCCCCAGTTCTGGGAAGAGACGGCACATGGTGGGGTCTTCA
>JBNGDR010000445.1:0-1870 GCA_049975685.1 Anaerolineae bacterium | reverse complement strand
CTCGTACTCGCCCCGTGCATCCCAGTCGTAGCGGGCCGAGGCCTCCGCCAATAGCTCCCCGTACAGGGCTTCCCACGTCGGCGTCCAGGGCGCCACCCGCAATTTCCGGGCCTCCGCCAACGTCGCAGGGGCGCTCACGCGGGCCAGGTTCTCCTCGAAAGCCGTGCTCACCATCCAACGGTCGAAAACGAGGCGATTGCGCACCACCCACGGTGCCAGTACCAGGGCCAGGATGCCGAAAAAGGCCAGGCCTGCCGCGATGGCTCTTCTTCGGCTCTCATGAACGAACAGAAACCTCATGAATACCAATCCCCCTACGGCCAAGGCCAGGTACTGCACGTTGGGCTTGGTGAGGATAGCCAACCCCCAGAGACCACCAGCAGCAAGGGCCGCACACGGTCTGGTTATCTTCAGGGCACGCGCAGAGGCCCATAGGGCAACGACGATCAGAGGAAGCAGGAAGATCTCACTGTAAAGGACACCCACGTAACGCTGCGTCGTCCCGTTGAAGGCGTAGAAGAGTCCTGCCAAGAGGGCTATCCGTCCTCCGGCAACCTCCCGCGCCAGCCGCATCACCAGCGCTGCAGTCACCACTTCCAAGAGAAGTTGAACCAGAACCGCGCGCCCAGGCTCTGTACCCAGTACTCCGTAGGTACCCGCCAGGAAGAGGGGGTAGAGAGGAACACGAACGGATGCGGGACAGAAGGGAGGATCTTTGACCATGGAGAAACCCCGGCCCGCCAGCAGGTTGCACGCCAGAAGATGGTAGCCCTCCGCGTCGACAGGTGCGAGGGGATCGCCAGGAAAGCGCGCCAACCAGACCACCCGCACCAGCAAAGTTGCCAGCGGGATCATATAGATCAGGGGAAGGAAGCGTCTTCTCATGGTCATTGCAGGTAGGTGTGGATACGGACCAGGCAGCTATCAAGAGGAGCATCGGTGTCCACCACCAACCGCTCTTCGGACAGAGGATCGGCATCCGCTTTGAGGCGCCGGTAGAGGTCGAAGTTCCGATCGGCGGCGGGATGCATTCCCTGGGCGACATCCGCCGTTAGGCGGCGCCTTGCCGTCTCCGCAGAGCAGACGCATTCGACGATGCGCAACGGCACCTCCAGCTGAGCGGCAACCGCAACGAGACGCTCCACCTGCGCCCGCCGCGAGAAGGTACGCCCGTCGATGATCACCGGACGTCCGGGCTCCTGTGCCAGCAGAAAGGCGGCGGTCTCGTAGATCACCTCCATGGCGAAGTCGTTCTGCGCCGCCGAGTAATCGAGCACGCCGGGTGGGAAGAGGGCCGCACGCACCTGATCCTTGTCGAGGACGACGGCGCCGAGGTCAGCAGCGAGCGCTCGCGCCAGGGTACTCTTCCCGGTACCCGGCAACCCGGCCATGGCGATGAGCATTGGCACTACGATCCTGACGTGTCACAATGCCCGCCCTCCAGCAACGCGCGCACGGTGTCGAAGACGGCGTCGAACATCTCCAGCGTCAGGCGGCCCGTCTGCGTATTCTGGCGGCTGGGATGATAGGAGACGACGAGCGCAGGCAGATCATCGCCGAGATGGTAACAGGCGCCGTGGGTGAAGTCAAGCCGGGGCAGGTCGTGGTCCAGATCGCCCAACGTCCGGCGGTACTCGTCGAAGGCAATACGTCCCAGGGCAAGCACCACCTCCACCTTATCCAGCAGCTCCAGCTCACGGATGAGAAAGGCTCGACAGTTACGCAGCTCCTGCCGGGTTGGACGGTTCTTCGGTGGCGCGCAGCGCCCTACCGCCGTAATATAGGCATCATTAAGCGTCAGACCATCGCCCCGGTGTTTTGAGGTAGGTTGATTAGCAAATCCCGCCCGGTGCAACGCGCCGAAGAGGGT
>JBNGDR010000444.1:0-1873 GCA_049975685.1 Anaerolineae bacterium | reverse complement strand
CAACTACCTCGGGTAATTTGCTCCGAAGTAACCGAAAAGGGACCTAATCAACCACGTCGAATTCGATGTTGACGCTGCGCGTGGCATTGTCAATCTCGATCTTCTTGAAGCGGGCCTTCTTGCCCAGACGCTTATCCAGGGCCGCCTTCGCCAGCATGAAAGGCACGGCGGTGAGGGGCGGCATGCCGGCCTCGACCATCTCCCGGGTGGCGCGGAAGAGCAGATCGCCGTGGTAGACGACGTGCACCTCGTGGTGGCCCCCCTCGTGGTCGGTGATCTCGATGGTCGCGCTCTCCACCAGGCCGTATTCATCGATGAGCAGGCGCTCGATCTCCATCAGGATATCCTGCGGATCTTCGCCGTGGATCTCCAACCCCAGCTCGTGCTCCATCTCCTCGAGGACACCCTCACCGATGGTGTCCACGGTCGCTACCGCGGAGTCACCGAAGAGATCGTAGAGCCCCTTGCCAAAGCCGAAGATGATGTCGTTGAACAGTCGAATCTGACGCGCCTTCTTTTGTTCTTCAGTAGCCATGTCTTAGCCTCCTGGTACGTAATAGTTTGGATCTAACTGTGTGCAGTGTAATTCACTTTACTTAATGGGGGATGGCGTTCCAGAGCTGGTCGGCATACTCGTTCATCACCATGCGGACCAGGCCCAGCACCGCGTTGCGTGTCACGGCCACACCCCAGTAGTAGCTACCGTCGCCGAGGAAGCGGGCGATGATGTAAGCATGATCGGTCGTGACCAGGTTATCGGCCACCTCGCCCATGTCGATCTTCTTGGCGACCTGCTGCGACAGCTTCATCACCATCGCGAAGCGGGCCGACGCCGCCGAGCCGTCGAAGTTAGGATCGGCGGAGTGACCGGCAATGGAGAGTCCATCCATGCCGACCACGTCCGTTGAGACGAAGTCTGCGCCCAGTTCGTTACGTATCTCCTGAATCAAATCATCCAGCTTGGTCATCTCTTACCTCCGGTTGTTTATGCTTAATGGGGCAGCGCCGCGTTCACCCGCTGCGAATAGATACGGCTGTTCAAACGCAAGTTGCCCAGATTGGTGGCCTGCTTGTCGACGGCAATACCCAGGTAGTAGTGTTTGTCCTCAAGGAAGCGGACCAGAAGAAAGGCCTTGTCCGTCGTGAGCAGGTGATCCTCCAGGGTGCCGGCGCCGAGCTTCGTCACCGTCGTATCGACCAGCTTGACGAGCAGCGTCATCTGGGCGTTGATGGCCTCGGTGCTGGCGCCGGTGGCGGAAAAGTCAGCGATACCCAACCCGTCCATCCCCACCACTGCGGTGGCGATGAAGCCGGGTATCTGACCGCCCAACTCCACAAGTATGTCTCGAATGTTCTCTGGCATGTCGTAGTCCTCCTGACTCTCTAAAGTTTCCCAAGACTCCTCATCGTGCCGTTGCAGACCCGCCATGAGGAGTGCTGACCACGGGGTCTCAATGGTACGCGAGGGCGGGGTGATCCCCGTCTCTGTCGTTAGCACAAAATCTCCGTCCTCCCACGCGAGTACTCTATAAACCGCCTCCTCTCCTACCTGATCTTCCAGCTCGGCGTGCACCAGGTCGCCCTCCGCGAAATAGAGATGAGCCTCCACATCCTCCCTGGTCACGCGGAGCCGGGCACTGGCACCTCCGTTGCAGACGTATTGAATCAACGCAGGCAGCCCCATCTCCTGCAAACGACCCTTGATTGCCATGTTGTTGTCTCCCTACCTCGCTGACTGATTCTCTACTCAAACCCGAAATCCAGGGAAGAATTCAACTCATCCTCCAGCATCTGGGCGAAATCTCCATCCAGTGCCGTGTCGGCGCCTTCTGTCCCCGACTCCGGTTCAGCGAGGACGGGCGCCAGATCGTTG
>JBNGDR010000443.1:0-1874 GCA_049975685.1 Anaerolineae bacterium | reverse complement strand
ACCCGGCGCAACGCCTCGCGCGGCACGGCTTTTGTAGATTCATCTTCGGGGTCGCCACGGATAATCTCAAAAAAGTGACCATCGAGATCATAGTGGGTCGCAGCATATCGTGCCAGCTTGGGCAAGGTCTCATAATTATCGGCGCAGATGACGCTGTTGAGCGTCACCTCCAATCGGCTGGGATAACTCTGGCGCAGCCGGGTTAGAAGATCCACACTTTCTTCGACTTTTCCAAAGCTGCCCGTCACTCCTCGAGTACGATCGTGGAGCTCGCCTAGCCCGTCCAGCGATAGATTGATTGATAAGTGTAGCTCTGGGTTGGACTCCAAAATTCGCTCGGTGGTCGACGCGACGCGCTCAGGGAGCAGTCCATTGGTAGGAATTGAGGCCACACGGATGCCACTATGTTGGTTAAACAGGCTCACCAACCCGGCCAAGTCGTCCCGCAGGAACGGCTCCCCTCCTGAAAGTAACAGGATGTCAAAAGGCGGTGTCGTCTGTGCCAGGCGCTCAATCTCAGTTAAGCTCAGTTCATCGGCTTCCTGACCACGCTCGCGCCAGTAGAAGCAAAACGGACAGCGGGCGTTGCAGCGACCGGTAACGAAGAAGATCAAGAAATGAAACCTACGCTGGCGCATCCTGCGCCACTCACGGCGGATGTTGCCCCCCGCCTGGAATAGCGAATCTAACCAGCCCATTGTTGTGATTTCTGATCTTTGAGGTCGAGAGCCATCTGCTTGATAAAAGAGCGCTCGTCGTCGGACAGGAATCCGGTAAGCCACAAGGTCAAGGCATAAGCGGTGCCCCCCGCTAAGATGGTCAGCAAAACGTGCCAAGAATTGACCAACCCGACTGCGATTCCCATCACCACCGAGGCGATGACCGGACGGGGGAGGATGGTCAAGAGGTTGAAGCGCAGCAATTGGCGGGAGGTGTAAGCGTAGGCCAGGATAAAGAACAAGGTTGAGGAGGCCAGCCGGGCCAGGGCAGTGCCCAAATAGCCGATGCTGGGGGTGAGTAATAGGTTGAGCAGTAGATTAGCGCTCATGCTGGCAATGACAAAACGTGCCAATTCGCGCTGTTTGCCAGCGGCGATCATCAGTCGGTTGTTGGGCACGTTGAGGAATAAAAACGGAACGGACCAGATGATGATTTGCAGCACGCGGCCCGACTCGCGAAAGGCCCCCTTGTAAAGCCATGCCATCAAATCTCCTGCGACCAGCGTGCTCCCTAATGCCAGGGGCAGGGCAATAGCCAACAGCCAGCGAGCCGATGCGCCATAGAGCTTGTGCAGAGCCTTCGGTTTCGATGGGTAAAGGCGCGACATCACCGGAAAGATAGCCTCTCGGAAAGCCTGAGAAATGAACAGCAGCGCGAATAGAATGGTAGTCGCCGCGCCATACTGCCCCACGGACTCTTCACCGCGCCACACGGAGAGCAGTACGACGTCAAGTTGACAATCCAGGGTGTAGAACAGAGTGATGAAGATGAAGGGAAATGCCTGGCCTAGCCAATCCGTCCAGGCGCTCAGATTGACCTGCTGATCGGCTTTGCCATGAGGATGGGGTAGGGAACCTAAGAAACGCCAGCGTACAACGCCCAGGTTAAACAACATCCCTACCAGACTGGTACCTACGATAACACCAACCAGTAGCATCAGCCCCCCTGCAGCCTGGAGACCCACCCATGTCGCCCCCAGCTTGAACAGGCTCATCGCCAGCGAGGCATAGGTGATATAGTCCAGGCGCTCGAAGGCGATGAAGACTGCCTGGCAGATATTGCTCACGCTGTCAAAGACGATCGTTATCCCGACCAGGAGCAAGACGTAGACGGTGGTTTGCTCGTAGCGGATCAACGACGTCACGATCAGAGCC
>JBNGDR010000442.1:0-1876 GCA_049975685.1 Anaerolineae bacterium | reverse complement strand
GGCAGCGATAGGATGAGCGCAGGTCGCCAGAGCACGTAGGGGAGGACGATCAACAGGACGGCGGGCACCATGGCAACCAATGCGGCGATGAACCCCACGAAATTTCCCAGATTTCCCCGTGACTGGCGGCTGAATTTGAGCTGCGTGCGGTAGGGCCACATGATAGACGAAAGCAGATAGACGGGCGCGCTGCCCAGCTGGACGCAGATTCCCAGATAGAGCCCCAGGGGCAGGAGCATCCACCGCCCTGTGAGCAGCCCAACGCCCACCAGCGCCAGCATATAGAGTCCCACCGCCACGATCGAGGTCGCCAACACCGAAGAGATCATCACGTAACGACCATTAACGCCCGAGAGAGCCAGCATGCCAAATCCCTCGCGATCCACCGCGCCGAAATAGTTCCCTAGAAGCCCGGTATTCACCGTCATCGCAATGAGCAACACCACACCCACGCCGATAAAAATAGGCAGATTCTCCAGCACACCACGCCCCACCTCTGAACGAGGAATGCCCAGCAAAGAACCGCTCATGGCGACGATCATAATGACGACAGAGAAAATGAAACGTCTGGGGAGGGGGCTGCGCCGCAGATAAAGCCAATCCTTTCGAAAGAGCGCCCAGAATGCGTCGGGGCCCGGCAGTGGGAAACGCAGCCCCTCTCGTGTGCGGACCCGCTCGGGCCCGATGGTGAGAGCAGCCCCTTCCATCAGACGGCGGGTGATGCGCCCGTGGGCCCAAAGCATCGCCCCGACGAAGATCAACGAGATGATCAGGAAAAAAAGAGCGCGTGTCCAGGCGTCCGTCACGCCCAGCGACATGGCCGCCGCCGTCCAACCTGTGGGCAGCCAGATCAGAAAGCGAGAGAGATTCAAGATCGTCAGTGCTTCGCTGAAGCTCTGCGCCTGCTCCAGACGTTCAAACAAAGGCATGAGAAAGGATATCCGATCACCGAGTATCTCCGGGGCCAGCTGTATGAGGTATTGACCCGCCCATATCAGGATGAAGGGCAGAGAAAGCAAGAAGAGCACAGCGGCCCGCAGACGCCGATCGCCCGCGACCAGATCGAAGAAATCCTCCATGATGCGCCCCGAAAGCACCAGGAGCGCGAAGGTAGGCACCGCACCCAGCAGTATGAAGGGGAATGCAAGCGGCGCATGCCAGATTAATCCCACAATCTCTCCCAGGAGCAGGGGCAGAGTCCACAAACCCGTCATACTCAATAGTGAGACGAGCGTGCTTCCAATGACGATCCCCCGGAAGCTGACAGGATAATGAAAGAGGCGAGACATTTCGAAGCGCTCCATGATCTGCGAGTTGTAGGAGGCCGGCAGCAGCAACCAGAAGAGAAGCATAAAGGTATTCAATACCATGGTAAATTCCACGGCAGCTTCCGGCGTGAGAAAGAGGATCATGACTAACGCAACACCCGCCCCCATGAGCAGAAAAACGGGCAAGGTGAAGACGATCTGAAACAACCGAAGCAACAACTGCACCACCCAGGCTCGATCGGCTGCCTGACGGCTGCGAAACATCGCCAAGGTCAACTTCCATTGGAGCCAGAAGAGTGTCCGTAGCTCCTCCCGAAGAGAATTCCCACCGGTGAGGAGGGTCACGCTCCCCCCTCGGGCGCTGCCCGCGCCGTGGTGAGCCACTCGAGCAAGCCCACATCCTCCTCATGAGCACCGACGATCTCCACAAAGACATCCTCCAATGAGGCGGTCTCAGGAAGATTAGTCTGCCCCCGCAGGTCGGTGACGTCTCCTACGGTAAGTAATCGACCACGGTTAATGATAGCAACCTGATCGCAGAAACGTTCGGCCAGCTCCATCACGTGGGTGGAGAAGAAGATAGTTGTACCGCGCCGCTCCACCATATC
>JBNGDR010000441.1:0-1882 GCA_049975685.1 Anaerolineae bacterium | reverse complement strand
GCGGCCCCACCGGGGGCACACGACGGTAACCTCTCGCCGGGCTCGGTCGTACGTCTTAGATCGGCCCGGCATCCGTTGTTGCACCCCGAGGAGGTAGTCTCTGTGAACGTGGTCCTCGACGACGATACTCACGTCCTCGTCATCACGGGACCTAACACGGGCGGCAAGACGGTGACGCTGAAGACGGTGGGTTTGCTCACGCTCATGGCCCGCGCGGGGCTGCACATCCCCGTGGATGAGGGATCGGCGATCTCCTGTTTCGACGTCGTCTACGCCGACATTGGTGATGAACAATCCATCGAGCAGAGCCTCTCCACCTTCTCGGCCCACCTGGCGAACATCCTCTCTTTCCTGAAGGTGGCCGATCACCGCGCCCTGGTGTTGCTGGACGAGCTGGGTGCGGGCACAGACCCGGCAGAAGGCGCGGCGCTGGCCCGCGCGCTGCTGGAGGATCTCCGGGAGCGGCGGTGCACGGCTCTCGTTGCCACCCACTATCCGGAACTGAAGCTTTATGCTCACAATACGCCCGGTGTCCGCAATGCTTCGATGGAGTTCGATACCGAGACGCTGGCCCCCACCTTCCGCCTGACCATCGGATTACCGGGGCGTTCCAACGCCTTCGCCATCGCCCGCCGGTTGGGGTTGCCGGAGGAGGTCGTGAAATCGGCGCAGGATATGATCTCCGGGGAGGCCCTGCGGGCCGACGACATGCTGGACGATCTGCATAACCTCCGCATTCAGGCGGCGCAGGCCCGCGACGAGGAGCGGCGCGCCCGCCGGGAGGCCGAGGAGACCTCACGTCAGCTTCGAGAGCGCCTCAAGGGGATCGAGGAGGAGCGCAGGGAGATTCTGGAGCGCACCGAGCGCGACGCACGTGAGGAGGTTGAGACGCTACGGAAAGAGCTTCGCGATCTGCGCCGCCGTTTACAGCTCATTCCCACGCCCCAGGTGCGCGATGCGGTGGAGGAGATCGAGTCCGATCTGAGAGAGATCGAGGTGGAGATCCCGCAACCGGAGCCCCTGACGAAGAGCGTCCCCGCACCCGCCGAGGCGCCCGAGGGTATAGATAGGGCGCCACGACGGGGTGATACCGTCCGTATTCCCTCGCTGGGCATGGAAGGGACGGTGACCGCTCTGGAGAACGGGCAGGTCGAGGTGCAATCGGGCGCCATGCGGACCCGGGTCAGGGCCGATGATGTGGAGGTGTTGCAACCCGCCGGACGCCCTGAACCTGAGCCGGTGACCACACGGGGGACGGTGGGCGCCGGTTCTCCCGGTATCGAGATTGATCTGCGCGGGTTGACGGGGCCTGAGGCCGTGCGGCGCCTCGACAGCTACCTCGACGACGCGGCCATGGGTGGGCTTCCGTGGGTGCGTATTATTCATGGGAAGGGAACGGGCACGCTGCGTCGAGAGGTGCGACATCTGCTTGCCGATCATCCCCTGGTCACCGGGTACGAAGCGGCACCGGAACGTGAGGGTGGGGATGGTGTGACGGTAGCGCAGCTGGTACAAGTGTAAAAGGGGCCTGGTATAGGATTCATCTTATGATTGACCTGCGGTTGAAGCGCCTTCGTCGCGTCTTCCGGGAGTATCCGGCGCCCTTTCGAACCCTCGTTGTTGCCTCCTTCATCGACCGGCTGGGTGGTGCGTTGCTCTTCCCCTTTCTCACGCTCTACATCACACGCAAGTTCGACGTGGGGATGACCGAGGTGGGCATTATCTTCGCCCTCTTTTCCCTGGCGTCCGTAGGGGGCAGTTTCCTCGGGGGCGCGCTGGCCGATAAGCTCGGACGCAAGGGCATGATCATCTTCGGTCTGGTCTTCAGCGCGCTGACCAACGTCCTTATGGGTCTCCTGAACCGCATCGAGCTCTTCTACCT
>JBNGDR010000440.1:0-1882 GCA_049975685.1 Anaerolineae bacterium | reverse complement strand
GCTGGAGGTCGGTTGAGGTGAAACGAGAGACGCACACCCTACATAACCAGGGAGCATCCCCAACATGATCGAGATCGTCCTTCTAGGTACGGCTGCATCGGCCCCTTCCATTCAACGGGGGCTGCCCGCGCAGGTGGTACTCTATCGTGACGAACGCTTCCTCATCGACTGCGGAGAAGGCACACAACGCCAGATTCTGCGCAGTGGGCTGGGATTCCGCCGTCTGCAAAGAGTGCTGCTCACCCACGGACACCTCGACCATATCCTGGGGCTGGGCGGTCTGGTCTCCACCTTCGCCCGCTGGGAAGCTGTGGACGAGATGGAGATCTACGGAGGACGCTGGGCGTTGGAACGGGTGAACGACCTGCTCTTCCGTGTGGTATTGCGAGGCGCCCGCCCACCTGTCCCCGTTGCCATGACAGATATCCGCCCCGGCGTGCTCATGGAGAGCGAGACCTTTGAGGTCATCGCCTTCCCGGTGCACCATCGAGGGCCGGGCTGCTTCGGGTACCTCTTCCGGGAGAAGCCGCGCCGTCCCTTCCTGCCGGAGAAAGCAGAGTCGCTGGGGGTGCCCGCGGGACCGGTGCGCCGGCGATTGGTCAACGAGGAGCGTGTGACCCTGGAAGATGGACGCGTCATCGAGCCCGACGATGTCCTTGGTGCGCCACGTCCCGGCGTCTCCATCGCCATCGTGGGAGACACGGCGCGCGTGGATAATCTCGTGGACAGTGTTCGAGACGTCGATCTGCTGGTGTGCGAAGCGACCTATCTGGAACGGGACACCGAGATGGCGCGGCGTTTCGGACACGTTACTGCTGCCGAAGCCGCCTGGCTGGCCCGTGAGGCAGGCGCTCGCATGCTGGTGCTCAACCATCTTTCGCAACGCTACCGCGTGCGCGATATCCTTACAGAGGCTCACAACACCTTCCCGGAGACCGTTGCAGCCCGCGACTTCGATCGCTTCCGCGTCACTCGGGATCGCATCGAACGCTCCAACGAGGAGCTGAAAGACGACGACGTGCTATTGGGGACATTGGGATCCGAATCGGGAGCTCCTTTGGATTGAGGAAGATGTGACAGATGGTCATAAGTTCGATCTTAAGCAGGCTTGACGTATACTATCATTTTCCAGTATAATCGAAACGCTAGCAAAGATTCATAAAGGCCTGATTTTCCGCATCCTATAATCCTATACCCCATTAGAATAAAAAGAAAGGGGGTGAGCGGTACCACCAGATCCCATATTCCAAGCGTTATTAGCAAACCCTAAACTTTCAAGAAGGAGATGAACGTGAAACGCAAGCTATGGACCCTACTATCGTTGGTGCTGATTGCAGCTGCTGTCCTTACTGCCTGTGGTCCCACAGAGGCACCACCACCTGAGGAGACCGAACCACCAGCCGAGACCGAGCCCCCGGCCGAGACTGAGCCGCTACGGGTAGCCTTCATCTACATCGGCCCGCCCGGTGACCTGGGCTGGACCTACGAGCACGACCGTGGCCGCAAACAGGTAGAGGCAGAGTTTGGCGATCAGATAGAGACCACCTACATCGAGGATGTCCCCGAAGGACCGGACGCCGCCCGCGTCATCCGGCAGTACGCCCAGGAGGGCTGGGATATGATCTTCGCCACCTCCTTCGGCTATATGGACCCCATGTACGAGGTGGCCGAGGAATTCCCCGACATCATCTTCGAGCACTGCTCCGGCTACAAGACCCAGGATAACATGGCGACCTACTTTGGCCGCATATATCAGCCCCGCTACCTCTCCGGCATCGTCGCCGGTGAGATGACCGAGAGCAACATCATCGGTTACGCGGCGGCCTTCCCCATCCCCGAGGTCATCCGGGGCATCAACGCCTTCACACGGGGCGTCCGCTCC
>JBNGDR010000439.1:0-1899 GCA_049975685.1 Anaerolineae bacterium | reverse complement strand
GCCCCAGCTAGCTCTGGCCGGTCTCCCCATGGCCCAGGGGCCCATTGGCCACGGGTGACCGTGCCAGCCTATTTCCGTAACGTAGATGAAACACACCCGTTTCATTCCGATTTGGGGCGGAGAGCATACAGCTGTGATGCACTCACCTCACGTTTCATTCAGATACTCTTTCGCCCAGACCGCTGCCTCCACACGCGAAGCTACGCTCAACTTGCGCAGCACGTTGCTGACGTGGAAGTCCGTCGTGCGCGGTGTGATACTCAGTTGCTGGGCGATCTCCTTGTTGGTCAGCCCCTCGGCCACGAGACGAAGTACCTCCTGCTCGCGAACGGTAAGACTCTCGCGGAGGCGGACCACCTCCGCCTGCCAACGCCGGATGCGGGTTAACTGGACCTCCGTCCACAGGGATTTGCCCTGCACTGCGGCCTGCACCGCCGCCACGATCTGGGCAGGTGCCTCATTCTTCAGGAGATATCCAACGGCACCGGCTTCGTACATACCCGCCAGGTAGCGGTCGTCGTCGTAGGCGGAGAGAGCCACCACTTTCACCGGTACCGCCCCGCGACGGAGGGCAGCAGCGACCGCCACCCCGTCCCTGCCCGGCAGCTGGCAATCGAGGACGGCCACGTGGGGAAGCAGAGCTTCGATCATCCTCAGGGCGATCTCGCCATCCTCCGCTTCCCCAACCAGTGCCACGTCGGGGGCGCGCTCCAGCAGCACCCGCAGCCCTACGCGCAGGGCGGGGTGATCGTCGGCGAGCAGCACGCGGATGGGATGGGGCGTCTCGTAGTCGCTCATGGTGTCGTTCATGGTGCTCCCCTCAGCAGGGCATCGAACTCCTCCGCTGCGTCCACCAGTCGACCCGATCGGCGCGTGAGGCTGAACCAGTCCCACTGCGTATCGTGGGGGAAGTAATCGAGGAACCAGCACAGCGCCTTGATCTGAGGTTCCTCGTTCACTACCTCCAACGCCGTCGTGAGCCAGCCGCTGGGATAGTTCTGGGCCGGCGGAATCTCCGCCATACGGTCGTAGGTGTTGGTTGAGATAATGTAAGCGGGCAGCCCCTGGGTCGTAGGATAGGCATTGATGATCTCCAGCCAGTCCTCGTAAATGCGAAAACCGGCCTGGGCCCCGTCCCACGCCTCGCGGGCCAGATCGACCCGGGGTTCATCGGCACGGAGGTGGCCCTGCATCTCCGGTACGTCGGGGCGACCCGGTGCCTCCACATCAAAGCCGTCCGGTCCCACCAGAGGTACACCCGCCTCCGCCTTGGCCCGGGTAGCCTCGTCGATGAGCGCCACCAGCGTGTTCATGTAGTTGAGCCAGGGCGCGTCGATGGCATGAGTCCGCGTTCCATCCTGATCCCTGTTCCACGCTCGCACCGGCCCCACGAGGACCCGCACGTCGGCGTTCTCGGTGTGGATGGTCTGGACGGCGTTGTCGGTGTGCGTTGCCTCCACCCCGTAGCCGTTGAAGACGCGGGCGTACCAGGCCGGCGTCACCGGATTCTGAGGCGACAGCACGTTGCTGTCGAGAGCGTTAAAGCCCGTGCCGATGACGTAGGCGTAGACCTCATCCAGTCGTTCGTCGCGGGCCAGGCGTTGCACGTAGGATAGATATTCGGTGAGTGCCAGATAATCCTCGGTGGGTGGAATAGACTGGCCCTGATCGTAATCAATGCGCACAATGACTCGTAAACCCTGCGCGGTATGCTCTGCTATGCGCGCCGCCAGATCGTCCACACCCCAATAGGGCTGGTCGGATCGTCGGGCGTAGGTGACCTCTACCACCCATCCCGCGCGTCCCTGCCAGTCCCTTTCGAGGTTGGGAAAGACCACCCCGAGCTTCGTGGGGAGCCCCGCGGTCTGCCCCTCGGAAGAAGCCTCTCCCACCGCGATG
>JBNGDR010000438.1:0-1903 GCA_049975685.1 Anaerolineae bacterium | reverse complement strand
GGGTTGAAGCCTCCACCGGCTCCCTGGGCCAGGGTTTGTCCATCGGCCTGGGACACGCGCTGGCTGGACGCGTCGACGACCTCAACTATCGTGTCTACGTGATGATCGGCGACGGGGAGGCCGACGAGGGCCAGATCTGGGAGGCCGCCATGTCTGCGGCCAAGTACCAGGTGGACACGTTGACCTGTATTCTGGATTATAATAAGTTCCAGCAGACAGGTCCCATCCGTGAGGTCATGCCCACACTGGAGCCCCTGGCGGCGAAGTGGCGCGCCTTCGGCTGGCACGTTATCGACATTGACGGCCACGACATGGGCGAGATCAAGGAGGCTCTGGATGAGGTCGCGCGCATCACCAAGCAGCCACAGCTCATCATCGCCAATACCCTCAAGGGTAAGGGGCTGTCACCCTTCCAGAAGGATGATGTCAATCGCAAGCACGGCGTTCCCCTGACCGAGGAGGAGATGGAGATCGCCCTGGCCGAGTTGGACGAGCTGAAGCACACGCGGGCCTTCTCGGGTCCAGAACCCGAGCTCACGCCCGAGGACAAGTACGGGGAGATTTAACGATGGATATTGGGAGACGCATAGAATTGGAATACGGACTTCCGGTACGCAATACCTTCGGTGAGACGCTGAGGGATCTGGGCCGGACCAACGGCAACATCGTCGTGGTGGATGGAGACGTTAACAACTCCACGCGCACCAAGTTCTTCGCTCGGGAGTTCCCTGACCGCTTCTTCAACGTCGGTATCGCCGAGAGCAATCTCATCGGCGTGGCCAGCGGGCTGGCCGCTTCCGGCAAGGATGTGCTGGCCGCCAGCTTCGCTTGTTTCCTGCTCTGTAACGCCTATGATCAGATCCGCATGGGGATTGCCTTCCCCCAGTTGAACGTGAAGTTGGTGGGATCTCACAGCGGGATCAGCATCGGGGAGGACGGCCCCAGCCAGATGGCTATCGAGGACATTGCATTGGCGACCTCGCTACCCAACTTCACCGTGGTGGTGCCTGCCGACGAACCATCGATGCGTGCGGCCACCCGCGCCATCTTCGACCTTGAGGGCCCCGTCTATCTACGTTCGGGCCGGCCCGAGGTGCCCGTTGTCTACCCGGACGGGCTGGAGTTTGAGATTGGCAGGGCGAACGTGATGGGCGAGGGTGGGGATCTGACCATCATCGCCTGCGGGATCATGGTGGCGGCGGCGCTGGAAGCCGCCTATGATCTGCGCGAAGAGGGCATTGAGGCTCGAGTGCTGGATATGCACACCATCAAGCCCATCGACGAGGAGGCTATCGAGAAGGCCGCCCGCGAGACGGGTGCCATCATCACAGCGGAGGAACACGTGCTTGATGGCGGCCTGGGTATGGCCGTTGCCAGGGTTGTGGCAGAGCGCCATCCGGTGCCCATGGGCTTCGTCGGTATTCGCAACACCTACGCGGAATCGGGCAAGCCTCAGGAGCTGCTGGAGAAGTACGGGCTCATGCCCTCCGATATTGTGGCGGCGGCCCGGAAGGTCATGAAGCGCAAGTGATCACGAGAGGAGAGAATAGATGACGGAACGGGTTATCGTCCGGCAGAACGACGAGTTCGGCATTGAGTTCTGGGCCACCGACCCTGAACGGCCCGAATCGGATGACTTTCAGCCTGTGGCGCACATCCACCAACTCACGCCCCACGCGATGGTGCTGGTGAGCCTGGGCGCGTGCACGGGCATCGTGTTGCACACCTACGCCCAGAATCACGACGTAGATCTGAAGTGGGTGGAGATGCTGATGCAGTACGTCCATGTCTCAACCGAGGAGGGAGAGCCTGGGGAGGAACAGATCGCCCAGATTCTAACGTTGCGAGGTGACCTTGATGAGGCTGAGCGGGAGCGCCTCTTCCGCGTCTCGCGGCACTGCTC
>JBNGDR010000437.1:0-1911 GCA_049975685.1 Anaerolineae bacterium | reverse complement strand
CCAGAAGCTCGCGTGACCGCTCATGACGCTCTCGCCGGCCCATATCCTGGCTCATCATGGGCACCTCGACGTTCTCACGAGCTGTGAGCGTAGGGATGAGGTTGTGCAGCTGGAAGACAAAACCCACCGTCTTCGCACGGAAGGCGTCCAGATCCTCCACGGTCTCCATATCCTGACCGTTGATAAAGACTCTGCCGTTCGTAGGGCGATCCAGAGCGCCCAGCATGTTGAGAAGCGTCGATTTTCCCGATCCAGAAGGCCCCATGACGGTGATAAATTCGCCCCGCTGAACCTTGATACTCACGCCGTCCAACGCGCGCACCTCGGCGCCATTGCCGTAGATCTTGGTCAGATCCCTCGTCTCGATGAGGAACTCTCGGTTTCCTTCAACCTCATTCAGGACAGGCATTCCACACCTCACTCGTACCGTAACGCCTCAGCGGGCTGCAAGTTCGCCGCCCGCCAGGCCGGATAGATGCCTCCCACTACGCCCAGTGCCAGGGCAATACCCATCGCCTGGACGAAGAGGGGAACGTTGTACTCAAGCTCCAGGAACCCCTGTACCAGGGGGTTCAAGTTCAGCAGCTTCCCCAGCACGAAGCCAACCAGGATGCCTGTCACACCACCCAACAGACTTAGCACCACCGACTCCCGAACAATCATGACCAGTACCCGCCATTTTTTCCATCCCAAAGCCCGCAGGACACCAATCTCCCGCGTGCGTTCGAAGACACTCATCACCATGGTGTTCATCATGCCCAGCCCGCCCACAACAATTGCCAGTGCGGCTATGGCCCAGGTGCTGGCCTTCATCATCTGCATGTCGGTGAGATCTTCGGTGAACTCGCTGGCCTTGCCCACGTCCACCTCCGGGAAGCGCGTCTCAATCCGCTGGATGACCCCCTCTGCCCGCTCGGGATCCTCCAGCCAGACGCCGAGGAAGCTCACCTTGTGCGGCTGCCCAAAAAGCCGTTGAGCGTCCCGCAATGTCACCACCGCCCCACCATCCTGGAAGGAGACACCTGTCTCGTAGATCCCCACTACCTTGAAGGCACTGGAGAAAATACGTATCGTATCGCCCACCTGCCTGTTCAGATTCTCCGCCGCTACCCGTCCCAGGATGATCTGGTGATTGGTCGTCAGGCTCTCTCCCTCGACGATCTGGTACTCCCGGATGGCGAGCCCGCGCGGTCGATAGCCAAAGACGATGAAAAAAGGCAGATCGCCCACGTTGACGTAGCCGGTGAGAAAGCCCTCCGCAGCACGAACACCGGGGAGGTTGGCAATGCGCCGCACCACACCCTCGTCGATCTTGCTTAGATCCACAGAGGCGTCGGCTTCGCTACCGACGAGGTGAGCGCCGCCACCACCCGTCAGGCCCGAGAACTGGGTGATCATACCATCGGTCATTGCATGCAGCAGAACGATGGCCATGATGGCCACGGTAATACCTATGACCGTAAGTAGCGTACGCGCCGGCTGCCGGAGGATGGCCCGGAGGGCCTGCCATCTCACATGACGGGGCACCTTTACCGTTCCGCCCTCGGAGCGCATAGCTTCTGCGGGTAAAAGCCTGGATGCGCGCCAGGCGGGCAGCGATCCACCCACCAACCCCAGTCCACCTGCCACCGCCATCCCCTGACCGATGACATCGAGGGGCACAGAACTGGGCAGAAAAGCATCGGCAAGTGGCAACTGTCGTACGCCAAAGACCGCGCCGACGCCCAGAGCCACGCCTAACAACCCACCAAGGACGCTCAGACCCAGGGACTCGAGCATCACCATCCCCAGCACGCGACGAGGTCGCCAGCCGACGGCACGCAACACCCCAAACTCCCGCGTCCGCTCTACAACGCTCATGAGCATGGTGTTCATCACCCCCACGCCCCCAATGAGGATAGCGATGAAGGA
>JBNGDR010000436.1:0-1919 GCA_049975685.1 Anaerolineae bacterium | reverse complement strand
CCTATGACGTTTACATTCCCCTGGCGCTGCTTAATCACAGCGGCAGCAGTATCCCCGGAACGCTGCTCGGCTACACACCGCCCGACGCCGACTTCAACGGCGATGGCTTCGCCGACGTCGCCATCGGCGTGCCCGGTGAGGGTGTATCCGGTTACAGTGACGCCGGTGCCGTTAACGTGATCTACGGCACGGAAAGTGGGCTATCCGCCGCAAACGATCAAATCCTGACACAGAACGACACGCCCAGCGCTGTCCCCGAGCAGGACGACGCCTTCGGGTACGCACTGGCAGCCGGTGACTTCGACGGGAACGGCTGCACCGATCTCGCCGTGGGTGTGCCCAGCGAGAGCATCGGGACCATCGACGACGCCGGTGCCGTCTACGTCTTCTACGGCACCCCTGCCGCCGACGGCCTGGATACGAGCACCGTGCAGCCGTGGTACCAGGATCTCAGTGACTTACAGAACAGCTCAGAAGCCTTCGATAACTTCGGTCGAGCCCTGGGTGCGGGTGATTTCAACGGCGACGGCTATAGCGACCTCGTCATCGGCGTACCTTTTGAGGAGGTCGCCGGGTATAGTGTGGCCGGCGCCTTCCACGTCCTCTACGGTTCACCCTCGGGGCTCAGCGCCACGGGCGATCAACTCTTCAGCCAGTCCAACCTTATCAACGAGCTGGAAGCCAACGACGAGTTTGGGAGCGCCTTCGCAACCGGCGATTTCGACGGCGACGGCTACCAGGATCTGGCAATAGGCGCCCCAGGGGAGGATGTAGATAGCGCAACAGATTCCGGCGCCGTGTACGCTCTCTTCGGCAGCAGCACCGGTCTCTCGGCCGCGAACTATTTCACCCTGTTGTCCAGTGTCACGGATGAGCATTTCGGCAGTTCGCTGGCAGCCGGTGACTTCGATGCGGATGGTTATACCGATCTGATCGCCGGAGCACCCAACAACAGTCAAATTGCCACCAACGCCGGGCAGATTACGATACTCTATGGTGCCGATTTCGGACTGGCGTACGATAGCGATCTGAACCAGGGTGGGGAGGCAGCAACAGACGAATACTTCGGCGCCGCCCTCACCGTGGGCGACTACAACGCCGACGGTGCCGCCGATCTGGTCATCGGCGTTCCCGGTGAGAGCTTCATCGCCGACTCCGCCGGTGCCCTGCAGGTGTTCTACGGCGTCGCAGGAACGGGCCTGCCGTCGAGTTACGATCAGGAATTCCAGCAACGGAATCTGAATGAAGATTCGGCAGAGGCCAACGATGAGTTCGGATATGCACTGACATCCGGTGATTACGACGGTAGCGGATCCTCCGATCTCGTCGTAGGCGTACCCTTCGAGAACGTAGAGAGCGTGAGCGCCAATCTGGCGGGCGGCGTGCACACGGTATACAGCTCAGAGGGGGCGGGACCTCTTCAGTTAACAGGACTTGATAGCAGGTTCTGGACGCAGGACAGCACTGGCATCGGCGGTATGGTCGAAGCCTTCGATTACTTCGGTCAGGCCCTGAGATAGGCGATGTCGTACCGGTGATGTTGCTAAGCGGTTAAGCGACAAAATCCAGAGGCCCGGTGCGACATATCGCACCGGGCCTTCATGTGTGTCCGATCTAAGTTACTTGCCCGCCACCTTCTCCCAATCCGCCAGGAACTTCTCCAGACCGGCGTCGGTGAAGGGGCTCTTCACCATCTTCTTGAGGACGGCGAAGGGCATGGTGATGATATCGGCCCCGGCGAGCAGGGCCTCCTTGACGTGGGCAGGATGGCGGATGCTCGCCGCCAGCAGCTTGCAATCCATCCCGTAGTTGTCGAAGACCCAGCGCGCCTCGCGCACCACCTCCATCCCCTCCAGCCCGGCGTCGTCAATGCGCCCGACGAAGATCGAAGCGTAGCTGGCCCCCGCCTTGGCGGCCAG
>JBNGDR010000435.1:0-1921 GCA_049975685.1 Anaerolineae bacterium | reverse complement strand
GATAAGAACGTGGGGCCCTACGAACTTGCCGACTATGCCCGCAGTTTGGGTATGACGGCAGTGGTCCGCCACGGCGGTGATCTGGCATTGATGAAGGAACTTCTATCCGCCGGTTTCCCTGTTGTCGTTGAGACCTGGTATGTCGACGCCGACGACGGCGAACAGATGGGACACTATCGGCTGCTCGTGGGGTACGATGACGCATTGCAACAATTCGTTACCTACGATTCTCTTCACACACCCGAGGTTGTTATCGGCTACAGGGAGCTGGACGAGCTCTGGCGTGCCTTCAACCGGCTCTACGTTGTCGTCAGTACACCGGAACGTGCCATTGATCTGGAACGCATCCTGGGTCCTTCTTTTGATGAGACCTACGCTTTCCAGGAGGCTCTAGCAACGGCTCAGACAGAAGCATTGGATCCGCCCGCCGATTGTGTGGCCTACGCCGAGTGCGACGATGCAGAGGCATTCGCCTGGTTCAATGTGGGCACAAACCTTGTCGCCCTGGGCGATTACGAGGGTGCCGCTGCTGCCTATGATCAGGCGCGGGCATTGGGCGTTCACTACCGTATGCTCTGGTACCAATTCGGTCCCTATGAAGCGTACTATCGGGTGGGACGCTACGAGGACGTGATCGCGCTGGCGGATCAGATTCTGCGCGTGACGGCGAATCTGGAGGAATCCTATTACTGGCGGGGTCGGGCCCGATTGGCGTTGGGCGATGTGACGGGAGCGAGGACGGATTTCGAGACGGCGCTCAGGTATCATGAGGGTTGGGCGCCTGCCGTGGAGGCCCTCTCGGCGCTGGGTGAGTAAAGCGAGTCAGCGAGAGAACGAATCAACGAGTGAGCTTGAGCTGGTCTCTGACCGGGTTCGCATTTTTGATGAAACCCACCCAAATCAACATCCCGGACGTCAGATCGACGTCCGGGATGTTTGGTGGCTGTGTCGGTGCTTACGCTTTGGCAGCGTCCAACAATTTGCCGATCTGGTAGTCCGATTCGGCTTCGGCTGCCAGTAGCTCTTCAACAAAGACGTAGCGGGAAGCGATCTCCTCGAAAACCTCCTCCTCGTCTTCATCGGTGGCGATCTCAACGGTCTCCAGGAGCATGAGCCACCAGATGAGTTTCTCGAAGGATTCCTTGTTGAACCACAGGATACCTCGATGGCGGTTGACGCTCAGGAAGGCCTGGACCGGCCCCTTGCTGAGGATTTCATTGAGGAAGGCGTAGGTATCTTCCTCGCCAAACTCGCCCTGATAGCCTAGCAGGAGTTTGACGGTAGCGACGGCGCGCCAGGCGGCTTCCTCGCTCAGACCCATGTCGCGCAAGGCCGAAGCGGTGACCTTGCCCAGCAGCCATTCGTCTATCCAGCTGCGACTGATGGCCCGGTATTCCTCTTCGTCGATAACCCGTCCCAGCTCGTGGATGAAGAGCCAGCCCAGGAGTGTGCCCCATAAAGCGGGATCGTCGCCCTCCAACGGCTCCAGGACGTAGGTTGTTACCTCCTCGTAGTCTGTAGCTTCGTCATGGTCGATAGTCGCGAAGCGGGCGGGCAGGGAGAGTATGATCTCCAGCTTGTCACGAACACTCTCTGCGATATCCTCCAGCTTCTCGTCGGGCTTCTCTACGCCCGCGGTGTGTCTAACAGCTTGCAGAAGATCCCTGGTCTTGGATTCCACCTGATCGAGGAGATCTTCGTCTACCTCAGCGCCCGGTTCGGTGATGCGTGCATCCATCATCCAGCGGAAGGCTGGGGCGCTCACGAGCATGCGGAAAGGCTGGTGTAGGGGTTGCAGGAAGAGCTCTTGTAGCGCTTCGTCAATGCTGGGGACGCCACGCCCGCTCAGATAAGCGGTCAACTGACGGTACTGTCCCCATTCATTCTCTCGCACCTCGCGCAGATCGACGAAAACGTGTGC
>JBNGDR010000434.1:0-1930 GCA_049975685.1 Anaerolineae bacterium | reverse complement strand
ATATTCACCACCGGTTCTTTCTGTCCAACCGAGGGTTTGCGCCGTTTCGTCAAGGATAAGCTCACTTCCTTCAAAAGTCCCCTCATACGTCTCAGGGAAAGGCTCAGGTGCAGCATCGATGATCTGCACGGTGTTGCTGACCAGTAACAGAATCACTAGCCAACTGATACGATGGAGAAACCACTTTGAGCGTCGCATCATAGACTCCTGTATGTATACATAATGAGAGGTGATACATTTGCTCACTCATGGTAAACCTTGAGCCAGATGCTCGGCTTGATGCAAGAAGTAGACGCGAGGTACGAGGCCGTGCAATTCTGAACGCCGGGGGAAGATCCTCATGGGATCTTCCCCTTGCCTAAAATAAAAGTGCGGAAACTCACCCGTGCGTAAATTACATTACATACCACTCTATCACTTATTACCCCCTTGTCAAAATCCTCAATGTAGAGAGAAGAAGGTGATATCAATACCTTCGTCAATCAGGGTGAGTTAACCACGGTTTTAGTCTGGTGAATAACGTGATCGAGGTGACCAGGGCCACCAGCAGCAGTGCGTCGCGAAACAGAGAAAAAACTTCGTGTGTGCAAGTTAAGATCTCCTTCCTCGATTACTATAAACCCGCGGATAGTTCGATGGCTCTATCATAGTCGGTGATGGCTTGCGTGTACTCACCCGCCGTATGATAGGTGAATCCCCGGTTGTTGCAAGCCAGCGACAGTTCAGGATCTAACGCGAGGGCTTCGTCAAAGTCAGCGATAGCCAGCTCGTATTCGCCCTGTTTCGATGGGCGAATCCACGTTAGTTGTAGGCGTTTGCCTGCTCAGGAGTAAGCTCGCTCTTCTTTCATGGGTTTGACGAAATACCCGTTAAATTGAGGTCAGGACAGGAGGGGTAGCATAGTGGCTATTAAAAAGAATAAAATGGTTTATAATATAAATAGCACTGTAATGGTTAGCGCGATACCAAAGGGGGTATGTATGAACGCGGTAGAACGTTTCGATGCCGTTATTATTGGTTCCGGTCAATCGGGGACGCCGCTTTCCCGGGCACTAGCGGAGGCCGGGTGGAAGGTGGCCCTGGTGGAACGGGAACACGTGGCGGGCACCTGTATCAACGAGGGGTGCACGCCCACCAAGACGATGGTGGCCAGCGCACGGGCGGCCTACGTGGCTCGTCGCTCCGAAGTCTACGGTGTGCATACGGGCTCGACGGAGGTCAACATGGTCGAGGTGCGTCAGCGCAAGCGCGATATCGTCGAGCGCTTCCGCACCAGCAACCGCCAGCGTCTTTTCGACGTGGGTGTGGATCTCGTCGAAGGTGAAGCGCGCTTCGTCGCCCCACGCCGTGTGGAGGTGACGTTGAACAAGGGCGGTACCCGCATCCTTGAAGGAGATAAGGTCATCATTAACACCGGCGCGCGCCCCTTTATCCCGCCCATCGAGGGGTTGGACGAGATCCCGTATCTCAATTCGACCACTATCATGGAGCTCGCTGAGGTGCCCGAGCATCTGCTGGTCATGGGGGGCGGCTACGTGGGACTGGAGTTCGGTCAGATGTTCCGGCGCTTTGGGAGCGAGGTCACGATTGTGCAGCGCGGCGGACAGGTGCTGAGCCGCGAGGATACCGACGTGGCCGAGGCGGTGATGGAGATCCTGCGCGAGGACGGTATCGAGGTGGTCGTCAACACCGAAGCCACCCGGGTGGAGCAGGCCGAGGATGGTAGCATTCGCCTCATCGCGGAGGGTCCCGAGGGGGAGCGTGTATTCACCAGCAGTCATCTCCTGGTAGCGACAGGCCGGACGCCCAATACCGAGGTTCTCAATCTGGAGGCGGCCGGCGTGGAAACGACGGAGCGCGGCCACGTCGTGGTGAATGATAGGCTGGAGACCACCGCGCCCCACGTCTACGCCACGGGTGACGTCAAGGG
>JBNGDR010000433.1:0-1932 GCA_049975685.1 Anaerolineae bacterium | reverse complement strand
TCGGGCATCTCCTCTTCCGGTGCGTCGGCGAAATCGGTGAGGAGAGCAAAACGGAGATGGGGATCGCGGTTGCCCTGGTAGTGGAGCTCCAACTGGTGCAGGAGAAAGTCGATCTCGTCGGGGCTGGTGAGGAGTGCGGGGACAATGACCACAGTGGGGTAGGTTTCGGGAATGGATTCGCTGAAGTCCATTTTCGGTAGGATGTCAGGCGGCAATGTCCGAGTCACGAGGAGATTGGTGAGATTGACGGCGACGATGGAAGCAGGAATAAGGCCCAGGAGAGCAGCACCGACAATCTGCAGCAGGTTGCCACCGGCGCCCCGTGCGAACCAGACCAGAGCGAGGACGACGATCAATGTCAAGAGCCCGATGAGACCCAGGTAGAAAGGTGTGGGATGACTCAAGATCAACCGGCGCAGAGTTACGGTCAGCGGGGGGCGGTAATCGAGAACATCCTCAAGCCGGTCACGTCCCCTTCCCAACAGGTAATAGCCGACGTGGGTTGTGCGAGGTGAGCCCTCCTCCGTCTGACCGGCCTCTTCTGCCAGCCGCAGAGCCTCTTTGGCAACGGTAAGCTCGTCGGCGGTGGAGGATCGGGCCAGGGTCTCGACGGCATCGCGATAATGATCGCGGGTATCGAAGTCCATACGGGCGTAGACTTCTGCCGGGTCCTCCCGTAAGGTCAGATCTACCTGACTGAGCGCCTCAAAGAAGTCCTTCCAATCCTGGGCATCGATGGCACGCAGGCTCCGGATGCAGTTGGCGACAACGGCCTCCTCGGGCAAATCATCGGGCGGAGAGAGCGCAGGAGGCAACCCGTCGACGGTAGCCATCTCCAGATCGCTGGCGTGGGCTACGGTTTGGCTCAGCAGCTCGACGACGCAGAGGCGCAACATCGTGGGAAGGGCCCACACCTCTCCCATCGTCAGGGTAGTCTCCTCTTGATAGGTTTCGATGAAATCTCGAATTTCATCGACATCGACGTGCCCCTGGGCTTCAGCGATGATGGTACGCGCCAGAGCGTAGATGCGTGGGTAACCCTGCAGATCGCCCTCGTCCAACTTGGGAAGGCGCCGGTAATATCCACCCGGCAGATTTTCCCGGATCTGGCGCAATGCCTGCTGGATGACGTAGAAATTATCCAGCAGCCACTCTGCCACGCCGGATAGCGTCCCCTCACCTTCAGAGGCCTGCACGAATTTCCGGTAGGCTTTACGAAGAAGATCGCGTTGCAGATCAAGGCGATCGAGGGGCGTAGGATGAGGTCCAGGGCGGTGCGAGGTGGCGTGTCCGGTGAATGGGGGCGGTGAAGCCTCCGTGCTTTTCTCGTGCTCTGGCCCTTGACGGCGATCAGGTTCGTCGAGAGAGGAGATACGATCTGACATATGATCAGTGCCCCTTGGCCTCGCTGGCCGCTTTCTCGGCGGGGGTGGTTCCGATCTCAGCCCTGGAGATATCCTGCACGATGAGCAGGGGCGTCGTCCCATAAGCAATGAAATTGAGAGCCACGCTGCCGTAGGGCCATTGGGCTTCACCGGAATACCCGTGAGCGCTCAGCAAGACCATATCGGCGTCTTCCTCACTCACCAACTCGTGTAGTGCAGCTGCCGCGTTGTCACTGACGAGCAAGCGCGTCTCCACACCCGGTGAGAGCCGACCTTCCACGTCCTCCAGGTATTCCTGACCGTGCCGGCGATTTAGCTCCGTGAGCCTCTCGACCAGATCTGTCTCCTCTTCAGTAAGGGGAGCATGTCGGGGAACTTCGGGCCGGGGTACGACGTGAGCGACGAGCAGTCGGCAGTTGTGATAATCGGCGACGGCCCGCGCTGCGGGGAGGACACACTCGGCCCGCTGGGAGCCGTCCAGGGGCACGAGAAGCTGCTCGTAACTTAGCTCAGCCAGTTCTTCATCTACGACACGGTAGGCTCGCAC
>JBNGDR010000432.1:0-1944 GCA_049975685.1 Anaerolineae bacterium | reverse complement strand
TCCAGCGATGGAGACGCCAACTCTTCGGGCTAGCGTATTGAGCGCGCGGGAGACGGCCTCCAACGAGTCACAGATCTCCTCCGAAGCCCCCTGAGGTCCCAGAGGGGGATGTTGAGCCAGGGCTCCGCCTACTTCACCCACGGTCTGGGTCAGTGTCAAGAAATCACCGAGGACGTGCCAATTTGTCTCCCAGTCTGCTTCATGGGTGGGTTCGGCGGCGGCGGTGGGCAGCTTCCAGTTGAAGGGTGAAGGTACCTCTTCGCCGATGGTGAGCAAGGCTGGCTGGCGGATCCCAGACAGCGCTGCACGAATGCGGTTTTCTACCTCGTCGAGATCGCCAGGTTCGCGGACGAAGTCCAGATCATCGGTCTCCAGGACAAGAAGTGGTGTCGCCGTGTAGGCAGCAAAGAGGCTCTCATAGGCCTGGCGTAACGCTCCTATGTAACCCTCGTCCATCTCACGTTCGTAGGGCCGGTCGCGCATGGCTATACGAGCCATGAGTGTCCGGGTGGTGGCTCGCAGGTAGATAACCAGATCGGGATGGGTGACATTCTCAGCCAGTGTCTCGTAGAGCCGTTCGTACATGGTGAGCTCATCGCCGGAGACGTTGAGCCGCGCGAAAAGACGATCCTTGGCGAAGAAGTAGTCGGCAAGGATCGCGCTCTTACGTCTGAGTTGGGGGATGGTCTGCTGTTGCCGGTAGCGGCTGAGCAGGAAAAAGATCTGCGTCTGGAAGGCGTAGCGGGCGCGATCACCGTAGAAGTCTGAGAGGAAGGGGTTCTCCTCGAAGGCTTCCAGTAACAGCTGGGCCTGAAAACGTGGGCGCAGCAAGCGGGCCAGGGTGGTCTTGCCGACACCGATGACGCCTTCGATGGCTATGTAGGGGGCGTTTGTCGCCACATTCAAGAAGCTAATCCTCCTTACGGGCATAGGCGTTGGGTTGGTGTCCATATATCGCCGTTCTTCGTGAATAGTATGGATACCAGTAGTTTTTCAGGTTAAGGATACCTGTGGTAGTGCAAAAGTCAAGGGTGGAGCTGTTTTGGAGGCGGAGAGTTGCAGTCTGGCGCAGTCGGCTTATAATGAATATGGGAGAAGCCTATCTTGAAATCTCTCTGCCAATATTCTACTATACACATATTAATCTAAGGAGGTTCTGAATGGCAAAAATCACGACATTCTACAAGGGAGACATGCTTTTTGAGACCAAGATCGGTAAACACACCCTTGTCTCTGACGTGCCGGAAGATATGGGCGGAAAGGACCGAGGGCCCATGCCCCCCCAACTTTTTGTTGCATCGTTGGGGTCCTGCGTTGCTGCCCTCGTGGCCGATTATTGCGAGAAGACAGGGATAGATACTACAGATCTATCTGTGGATGTGTTCTTTGAAAAGGTCAGTGATCCTACCCGATTAACTGATATCAGGGTCTCGGTAAGGCTCCCTCACGGAGATTGCTCGCGCCGTATGCACGCTCTGGAGCGGGTTGCTAAGCACTGCCCGGTGCATGCGACCATCGACACTTTGGAAGACATCAGCTTTGAGATCCTGGGTCCGGAGCAGTGTGTACTGGAACAACAGTGATTTTGACAGCAAGGAGGGGCGTTGGAAAACGCCCCTCACTCTTTAACTGAAGGTTTTTTCTATTTAACTTGACACTTTTATGAAATATGTTACACTTTAGAAAATTGAAGGTTCGGGTGAATTTCGCTTGAGAACCACGTTCCTAAAGGAGGTAATGTAATGGCAGTATTGAATGACGAAATCCGTCAACAGGTCCACGACATGCTCGCCGATCTGCCCCATCCGGTGCGTTTGCTGGTGTTTTCGAAGCCGGAAGATTGTCCCTATTGTTCTATCATCGAGGAGTTAACCCAAGAGATAGCGGATGTTAGTGACAATGTGTCCGTTCAGAAATTCGACGTTACTCAGCATACCGAAGCGG
>JBNGDR010000431.1:0-1949 GCA_049975685.1 Anaerolineae bacterium | reverse complement strand
CAAAAAGCCGTAGGCGGCCAACGCCCAGAGTACACCAGCAACGATGCTGATATCGTTCAAAGCCGGGAAGACATATTGGACGATGGTCTTCTCATCAGGGCGCCCGGCGGCGACCTCGGCGACCATCACCGGGTCGTACCAGCGTAGGAACAGGAAAAGGGAACCCACAATGCCCAGGATAGCTCCCACCAGGGCTATCGCGGCTCCGAGTTTATAGCGAGTCGATTTCATTACAAATCCTCCTTTATATAACAGAAAACGCCCAGGGTGCTATGTAGAGCATAAACCCTGAGCGTCAGGCCGTCTTTGACTTAAGTCAAACGCTACTCACATACGCGCTCCCGTAACCCCTCTGGATCGAGAATGGTAATAGCTTCGCGGGAGACGGAGATCAGGCCATCCTCTTCTAACGCCCGCAGGGCGCGGTTGATGACGTAGGTTACCGTCCCCAGTCGGGCGGCTATCTCAGCTTGTGTCGCCCAACGATCGCGCTGGATGACGTTTTCTTCGGCCTCCTTGAGCAGCCGGCGAGCCAATCGCATTTCGACCGTCCGCAGTGAAAGATCTTCCACCAGATCCACCAACTCGCACACACGCTCCGCAAGTTGTCGAACTACGCAGTGCATCAGGGTGGGGAAGCGCTCCATGAGATCCAACAGGGTTTGGCTTTCGATGAACCAGATGGTGGTCGGCTCAAGGGCGATCATCGTGAGCTGATTGGGTTTACCGATGAAGACGCTGACAGCGCCAAAGACCTCCCCCGGCTGGAAGACCTCCACGATCTGCTCCCGACCATCGGGGGAAGTGCGGACACCCTTGAGGGTGCCCTTCTCCAGAATGCCCAGACCGGGGCAAGGATCACCTCTCAAGAAAACCACTGCATCGGTGGCGTAATTACGGCGTAAAGCGGCAGCAGCGACAGCGTTAAGAGCCCTAGCATCCAGACCTTCAAAATAGGGGACTTCGGACAGAAAAGCGACGAGCGTCGATGGGGTACGATTGGGCATAAAACTCCTTGGGGTCTGTCTATCGTTCTATCGCTGATTCATTCTGATGAATATGCCCAGTATACCTCAAAAGCCCGGCCTGGGAATACCCCAGGCCGGGCTTTCACGTTAAGGTACGATGAAGATTATGTGATATCTTGAAAGACGCTGCTGCTAAGTATAATCGCAATACCACGTAAGAGTTTCAACGGCTTCTTGGATGTGTTCATAACAACTCCTCGAAATGAGATATCTTAAGCACCAGCGATGAGTACAATCATTGAGCCCAGCATGTAGAGCGAAGCCAACTTGTAAAGGATAAAGTTCAGGCGTGGCGTGGGGTGTAGCAGACTGGCGAGGGTAAAACCACAGAGCAAGCCTCCCAACCCACGCGCAATCCACAGCAAACCGGAACCTACGCCAATGCGGTAAACGGCCCACAACATCACCACCGTTGCGCCCACCGTTGAGAGGGCAATGATCCACCGTGTGGCCCGCACGCCGTAGCGATTGGGGAAGACGGGCACAGCGGCGGCGCGGTAATCGCCAGCGTACTTGATACTGAAGGTCATGATGTGCGTGGGGATCCAAAGAAGCACCGCCAGCGCCAGGAGAAGCCCGGTGACGTCGATGCTTCCGGTCGCCAGCACCCGGCCCGCCAGGATGGGCATCCCCCCCGCGACCCCACCCCAGAGGATAGACCAGGGCGAGCGGCGTTTGAGCCACAGCGTGTAGACAATCACGTCGAAGAAGACCCCGGCAGCAATGATTGCACCGTAGAGCGGGTCTGTGTGCCCTGCCCAGAGGGTACCAACCAGGGCCATGCCTAAGCCCAGCGTCAGCCCTTCAACCGCCGTCACCGCCCCCGAGGGTAGAGGTCGCCCGCAGGTACGTTTCATCTGCGCGTCGATGTCCCGGTCGACGACCATGTTGAGCACCGTGCTCCCACCTACAGCGAGAAAG
>JBNGDR010000430.1:0-1972 GCA_049975685.1 Anaerolineae bacterium | reverse complement strand
ATGATGGGCCACGAATCGCCCTCTCAACCCACAACTTCCCTAAGGCATCGCATCGTTGCCCTCCTGCCGAAATGGGCACAGGCTTCCATGCTCGTGGTAACCCTCTCTGTGCTTGGAAAAGGGCTGGGTTTGCTTAGGGAGCTGGAGAGTGCCCGTTTGTTTGGCGTCAGTGTGCAGATGGATGCCTTTATCGCTGCCTCCACACTGATCTTTTTCGTGGCTCGGATGGCCTCAGATAGCCTCCGTGTCAGCATTCCCGGTTTGATTGGTGACTATAAAGCCCAGAACTTGCCCATTCCCTGGGGCGACCTGTTTCGCGCTCTACTGTGCCTGAGCATATTCTTGATGCTTCTGGCTCTATTGGTTTTGCCGTTACTGGTACCGGTCTTGTTCGGGGGCTTTGCCCAGTCGGAGCAGCGGTTGACGCTACAGCTGCTTAACATCCTGCTGCCCACAATTGCCGGTTGGACCCTCATCGGGGCCTTGGGTGGCATTCTCAATACCCAGCACCACTACGGCAAATATCAAATTGCGTTGATGGCGGCCAGCACCGGGGTTCTTGTTACCCTCTGGTTATGGGCGAAGCAGCGCGGGATTGCAGCTTTGGGCTGGGGATGGTCCTTTGGGCTGGGATTGGGGACCGTGGCATTAGTGATCCCTTTGTGGTATCAGGTCAAGCAGATCCGGGTCTGGAGGGGGTGGGGGAGGCAGTGGCACGTGTTACGACGTTTGCTCACAGGAACCGGCGGGTTGAGTATCTGGTTTATACTCAATCAGATGCCCGTATGGATCGAGCGTTATTATGCCGCTGAGTTGTCCGAAGGGTCCCTTTCGGCGCTTGGATTCGCTCAGCGTCTGTTCCAGCTTCCGCTGGAGATGGTCACGGCTGTTGTAATGAGTGTCTGGATAGCTCGCGTGGTGGAGATACCTCGTGACAGACTTGCGCGGCATACCTTTCGCCTGATGGGACGTCTGGCCATCGTATCATTTCCCATCGCTTTCTTGTTGGCGTTTCTGGCGCGTCCTGCGGTTACTCTGGTATTTGAGCGGGGGGCTTTTGATGCCCAGGCCGTGAAGATGACATCCGGCCCTTTCGCCATGTACGCGCTGGGTTTGGGGTTTCATGTGCTCTCCGCAGTACTGGTGCGGACCTTTCAAGCGCGAGGTCTCGTTCGCTATCCGCTGATAGCCGTGGTGTTGGATATCATATTGATAGGATTGCTGAACACATACTCTTTCCGTCAAGGGTGGGGCGCAACGGGGATCGCTCTGATCAATACCTCGGTGGCCGGGGTAAGGGTCCTTCTCCTGGGTATATGTATGCGCTTCCTTAAATTTTAACGAGGTCAGGCGACAGAGATAATCCTGATGACCGGTAACAATCTCTCGCACATCTACAGTTCATACGCCACCAGATTCGTTATGGCGATCGCGCTGGTTATTCTCAGCGTGGTGATGGTCGTTATCAATCCTCAATTGGGTGTGCTTCTGCTTGGGGGCCTGGTCATGCTTATCGTAAGCTGGGCTTTGCTCTTCGGCTTTGGACTCTGGCCCAAGTATGGGTTGGTTTACGTGATAGCCTGTCTGCTCTCGATATTAATTGGAAATGTCTACCTTATAAACCTTGGCCCGGTGCATCTATGGTTGTCGCTCTCAGATTTATTCCTCCTTCCCTCTCTGGCGATCGTGCTCTATGAGTATCAGAGATCTTCCCCAAAAACGTGGTCGAGTGTCATTGCCATCTTTCTGCTGGCTTTTGTGGGACTGGTGTTTTTTAGAGGTCTGTTGAGTGAGGAGCCAACACGAGCCCTGTCGGCCGTGAAAGCTATTGTGGGAGGCATTCTGTTCTTTCTGGTGACAGCTAGAGTCAATCTCACTGAGAGAAGGATAGCTCGAGCTATCTTTCCCACACTATATGTATGGGCTTGTGGGTTATTGATAATGGTTGCTTATCACGTTGTTATCACGGCAC
>JBNGDR010000429.1:0-1978 GCA_049975685.1 Anaerolineae bacterium | reverse complement strand
CCTCGGAACAGTTCACCGACCTTCTGGAATCTGATATCTACTTTGCGGGATCGGAGGGGTACGAGGCCATCTCAGCCAACAACCAGGCCTTGCCGGTGCGGGTGGGCTCCCGACCGTGGGAGAAGGTCTATTTGCCCCTCGTGGTGCGTAACTGATCTATTGGATTGGGTCTTTTGTATGTCGGTGGGACGCACTTTGGCAATGGAGATCAAGCTGGGTGTAAGGAAGAAGACCTTAGCGCGATACACCAAGTACGTCCCACCAATATGCTGGCGCGGTCAGGAGACCGGCCAGAGCTAGTACACAATTAAGACGTCCCTATTGGATTTCAGGAGGTGTATAGATGAAGGATCGAACGCGGAGGGAACGCGCGTTGGTTGTAGGTGGAACACTGGCGGTAGCCGGGTGGTTGCTTTTCGTCCTACTTACGCTGTTGGGTGGCGATTCAAGCATGGCTCACGCCGCGTCAGCCGAATTGCGGGTCTGTTCCAGCGGTTGCACCTACACGTCTATCCAGGCTGCCGTTGACGCGGCCAACTACGGTGACGTGATCAAGGTCGCCGAAGGTACCTACACAGATCTTCACGTCCGTTCAGGCCTTACCCAGGTCATCTACATCACCCAGGCCCTGACACTGCGTGGTGGTTACACAATCACGAACTGGACCACACCCCATCCCGATACCCAGCCTACGATGTTGGACGCACAGGGTAGAGGACGAGTTATCTGTATCAGCACGGCGCCGCACGTACCCATCGAGATCACGGGTTTTCGCATAACTGGTGGTGACGCGGCGGGCCTTGGTGGTGACCCCTGGGGGGGCGACGCTGGCGGAGGTGTCTATGTGAACGGCTCGCAGACGACCCTCAACGGCAACTATATCTACGGCAACGCCGCTTACAACGGGGGTGGGCTCTTTGCCAACCACCGTATTACACTGACCGGCAACGTCCTGATGAGCAACACAGCGGGTAGCGGCGGCGCCCTCTACTTCGCCGACTTCGATGTCGCGAACCTGGATGGTAACCTGATAATTTCCAACACGGCGACGTTGGGAGATGGCGGGGGCATCATGGCCAATAACGGTGACGTTATCCTCACCAACAACGTCGTCGCCGATAACCGGCTTACCAACGCCCCTCGTCGCGGCGCGGGACTCTACGTCTACGGTACCACATTGCGCATGCTCCACACCACCATCGCGCGTAACGGCGGCGGTGACGGCAGTGGACTCTATGTTAACGACCCTGGCATGCCCGGCACGCAGTCCGCGGTGGCGATGACCAACACCATCGTGGCGAGTCATACCCTGGGCATCGTTGTCACGGAGCGTAACACCGCCACGTTGAACGCTACCTTATGGCACGCCAACACGGGTGGCAACTGGAGCGGTACGGGTGCCATCACGCACACCCACGATCACAGCGGGGATCCCGCTTTTGCGGCCGATGGTTATCATCTCACCTTCGGTTCGGCAGCCATTGATAAGGGTGTGAGTGCCGGTGTCAGCACCGACATCGACGGTCAAGCGCGGCCCAACGGTGGCTACGATCTGGGCGCCGACGAGTTCTTCATCGTCACTCCCGCTGCGGTGACGCTCGAAGGGCCTACCCAGGGTAAGGTGGGTACGAGCTACACCTTTACTGCGACCGTCTCGCCATCCACGACGATACCGCCGGTCACCTACACCTGGGAAGCTTTGGGGCACTCGCCGGTGGTTCGCACCGCTGAACTCAGTGGCACTTTTCCTTTCACCTGGACCACCTGGGGAAGCAAAACTGTCACGGTGACGGTTGAGAACGCGGGTTCAACGACGATCGTGAGTGATACTTTCACCATTCAGATCACGCCCTACCGAACCTATCTTCCGATAGTGTTACGTTGAGGCCGTATGCAGCACTTTAGAAGAACAAGTACGCCTCCACTGAAATAACTGGTAAAACTCGGAGTTTTCTGAAACTTGACACTATATGTAGAT
>JBNGDR010000428.1:0-1978 GCA_049975685.1 Anaerolineae bacterium | reverse complement strand
GTTGGCGTGAGCGCGCAGCGGATCGCTTCGCGCTGGAGGTGACGGAGAAGCCCCAGGCCTTTATCAACGCCATGCAGCGGCTGGCGAATCAGAATCTGGCGGAGGTCGACCCACCCGATTGGGTCGTCTGGCTGCTTCATAGTCATCCCCCTATTCGCAGCCGGGTGGAGGTGGCCCGGAATTGGCAGTAGGGACAATAAAACCAAAGAGCATGGGAGGTACTCATGACAACTATTGAGGAATCGCGAGATCGACCGGAGATCATGCCCTATCCAGAGAGTGGCTTGCTCAAGGCCTTTTTTCGCTCGCCCATTCTGGGGTGGCGGCTGGGGCTGGGACGCATACTCGGTCACGAGTTTGTCCTTATCACAACGTGGGGCCGGAGGAGCGGTAAACCGCGGCGGGCCGTGACGGAGTACCATACGCTGCGCGGCAAGATCTACGTACCCAGCGCTTATGGGGCCAAGGCCGATTGGTACCGCAACCTCGCCCAGGATCCCCACGTGACGGTCCAGACGTGGCAGGGCCCGGAATCCCTGGTCGCTCATCGCGTCACGGACGATGAGGAGCTGCGGGCCGTCTATCACCTCTTCCGGCGGACGAATCGTCCCATGATGGACTGGTATCTGAGCTCCCTGGGCATCGACCCCGAGGACCCTGACGATTACGTCGCCAAGAAGGATCGCGTCTATATCGTGCGCTTTGATCCCACCGGGGAGGAGACGCCTCCGCCCTTGGAGGCGGATCTGGTATGGGTTTGGCCTGTCGTGGCGGGCCTGCTGCTGGGGGTGTGGCTCGCAACCCGGCTATTGCGACCGAAAGATGACGCTGCTTGAAGTATGTAGCAAGTCGCGTCACCGATGACCAACATGTTGGATTAAACGAGCCTGGTGGGCTGTTTCCCCGATCCCTGACCCAGTCCCTGATCCCTGATTTTTGCTCACTGCTCACTATATTTGAAAGGAGTTAAGATGGATTTCTCAGATCTGATTCGAACGCGGTTCAGTGTGCGTGCCTATAAGCCTCTGCCCGTTGCCCAGGAGAAGCTGGATCACATCCTGGAGGCGGCCCGCCTGGCACCGACGGCGGCCAATCGTCAGCCCTTCCGTGTCATCGTCATTCATACGGAGGGCCGCGAGGAGGAGCTCAAGCGCATCTACGGTCAGGACTGGTTCGTCCAGCCGCCGCTGGTGATTTGTGTTTGCGCCCTGCCCGACAAGGCCTGGGTGCGCAAGCGCACCGATGGCAAGAATTACGCCGACGTGGACGCCGCCATCGTGATGGATCACATTATTCTGGCGGCAACGGAGGAGGGGCTGGGGACCTGCTGGATCGCCGCCTTCGATCCGGAAGCCGCCCGCGAGGTGCTGGAGCTGCCGGAGGATGTCGAACCCATCGCCTTCACGCCCCTGGGCTATGCTGACACGGAGGCTGGTCCGAAAAAGCGTAAGGATCTGGAAGAATTGGTAAAAGAGGAACGCTGGTAAGGATAGAGTAGGACTTTGCTGTGGCTCGCAAGGCCCGCTGGCGGGCGTTACTGCCGTCGCTGGCGCGGCGGTTGAACGAAGCGGGTATCGACTACCGGCTGGTGGGCGGAGCCTCTGTCACGCTCCACGGTGTGCCGGTGACGACGCAGGATCTCGACCTGGAGATGTCGAAGGCGGATGCCTACCGCTGCCAGACACTCCTGGAATCGGTTTTTGGGGCGAAGACGCTCCTGCCCGTGGCTCTGCGGGAGAAAGAGAGTTACCGCCCACCTGGTTGATGAAAGGATAAGTGATAATGACCGATGACCCCTGGCGCAACCTGAACGACGACGTGATATCCTGCCGTCGCTGCCCCCGACTGGTGGCCTGGCGGGAGGAGGTGGCGCGGACGAAACGCCGCGCCTACATGGACTGGGACTACTGGGGTAAACCGGTGCCGGGCTTTGGCGACCCGCAGGCGCGGGTGCTTATCATCGGGTTGGCGCCGGGTG
>JBNGDR010000427.1:0-1984 GCA_049975685.1 Anaerolineae bacterium | reverse complement strand
CCTCGTCACTGCGTTCCTCGGAAACTTGTCCCGAGCGGCCTGTCCTGAAGGCAGTGGAGGACAGCGGGGATGACAAAGTACCTATTTTCTGAGGAGGATGCCCATGAGAGTTCGTTTTTTGTTGCTGGTCTTGGTCACCTGCATGCTGCTGTTCAGCTGTTGTTGGTTGCTTTCAAGTTGCGAAGGCGAGCTGCTGGGGCCAGAACTGACCTTCTCTCCCACGGAGCTGCCCAATGCGGTAAAGGGAGAGCCCTACCGGGTCACCATCACTATTCTGGACAACGACACACCTGTCGGCAACGTCTTCATCAAGGAGGGCGCCCTACCCCAGGGCCTGACGCTGGACTTCAGCGAGGGCAACGACTTCGCCGAGATCAGCGGGAAACCCGAGGAGAGGGGCACCTTCAAATTTGTGATCAGCGCGTGGTGCCTGGGGACCAATGTGACCGGGGATAAGGGAGAACAGGCATACACGCTCATTGTTGAGTGAATTCGCTTCGCCGCCTTCAACCCAAGGCTCTGCAGGTGACTTCACCGCTTCTGGATATATAATTGGAAATGTTGCCCTCCAACCCAGAGCAGATCTCACCACCTCCAGACCGTCCGCGTCGCTTAATAAGTTGGAGGGGCAACATACCACAATCCACTATACCCCAAGGAGGGACAGAGATGAGGAAGAGACACAGGCTCACAATCATGGTAATGCTACTGGCAGCACTGCTCATGGTATCGACGACCGCCAACGCGGGCAGCCCCGTGGGTAGCGAGAGGTTTCTCATCTACAACGACCCCGGTTCCACCGACGAACAGGAACCGGCGGTGGCCTACAATACCCAGCAAAACGAGTATCTGGTCGTGTGGGAAGGTAATGGCATCTGGGGTCAGCGCATCGCAGCAAGCGGGGGACTGATGGGCTCCGCGTTCCAGATCTCCACCGGGGGTTACAGCCCCGACGTGACCTACAACAGCACAGCGAACCAGTATCTGGTCGTCTGGCAAACGGACGAGGACGTTGTCGCCCAGCGCCTCTCGGATAGCGGTGCGTCAGTGGGCAGCTTCATCTACGTAGGCGTCGGCGACTCGAGCAGTGGTTACTACTACGATCAACCTGCTGTGGTCTACGCATCGACGTCGGATCGCTACCTGTTCGTCTATCGCTACCACCAGACATCAGATGGGGGGAGCATAATCTGGGCAGAGAGCTACCAAACCAATGGTACGTGGGATACCAGTTTCACAATCACGGCTTACAGCACCACCGAGAAGCCTGAACACCCCGACGTAGCCTATAACCGCTCGCGCAACGAGTTCCTCATCGTCTGGCAGAAAACGGTGGGATCGGACGTAGATGTCTACGCCCGGCTGGCCAAGATGACCGGCGGCGCCGGTACCCAGGGCAGTGAATTCTACATTGCAGCTACAGGCTACGACGAAATCGGCCCGGCTGTGGCCGCCATTCCTACCGCCGTCAACCAGGGCCAATACCTGGTAGCCTGGGAGAGTGACGACGGCGTCGACACGGATGTTGGAACAAGGACTGTCTCCTGGGATGGAACAGCAGCTGCGACATACCATTTCGCCGCAGAAACCGGATGGAGTGAGAACAGCCCGGCGGTGGCCGGCTGCGAGAGCAACCAGGAGTTCCTGGTGACCTGGACCTGGGTACCCGTCATCACGCCACCCGCCATGCTGGAGGTGCAGGCGAAGACGCTAGACATCAACGGCGTCCCTCTGGAGACCCTTCCTGTCACTGTAGGAGGTGGTCAGGTCTTCGACTCGGCCGTAGCTGCTGGCTCTGCGGGCGACTTCCTGGTGGCTTTCGACGACAACGAGACCTTCGCCACCTACAGCCGCGGGATCTACGGTCGGTTGTGGGGCACCCGCATCTACCTGCCGTTGGTCCTAAGATAGTGAGCTTCGCCCACTGCCCAGGAAGTAAAGGAAGGCTCACCGAATAAGAGACAGGGCAGCAGATATCTGCTGC
>JBNGDR010000426.1:0-1990 GCA_049975685.1 Anaerolineae bacterium | reverse complement strand
TCCCAACTGTGGCGCGCAGCTCCCCACCATCTACAAGGGGATGCACCAGATCGCCTGCGAGTATTGCGGTACCGTGGTGCCGCTGGGCTGATCGAGTTGTGAACTGAACCTGGGCGAGTAGTTCAACCGGCATTTGGGCCTTGAGCCTTCCGGTTGAACTGCTCGCCGTTGGTATCAACATGGATCTTCTACCAGAAGTACAGGCATATATACAGCACCACCGTCTCCTCGACGTGGGACAAAAGGTAGTGGTGGGCGTCTCCGGCGGACCTGACTCGGTGACCCTCCTCGATCTCCTCCATCGACTGGCAAGAACCTGGGATCTCGATCTACACGTGGCCCACCTTCATCATGGGATCCGGGGCACCGAAGCCGATCGCGACGCTGAGTTCGTCACCGCGTTGGCGAAGGAACGAGATCTGCCCTTCACCGTTAAGCGCGTGGATCTGCCGTCTATCGCCGAGAAGGAAGGCCTTGCTATCGAGGAAGCCGCCCGGCGCGTCCGCTACGCCTTCCTGGCCCAGACGGCACAGCAACTCGGGGCCGGGGTCATCGCCGTGGGGCACCACGCCGACGACCAGGCGGAGACGGTCTTGATGCACCTGCTGAGGGGCGCTGGTCTGGCGGGCCTGCGCGGCATGTTGCCGGAGACGTTATTTTCCGATTACCGGCTGCTGCTCTTCAGCCCCTTCGAAGAGGCACCCGAGGGGACCGTGCCCCCACTGTGCCTCATCCGCCCGCTGCTGGGCGTGGAACGGGAGCGCATCGACGCCTACTGTGAGGCCCGAGAACTCAGATACCGCTTCGACCGCTCCAACCTGGACACCACCTACTTCCGCAACCGGCTGCGGCACGAGGTCCTGCCCTATCTGGCCGACATCAACCCGCGCATCTCGCAACGCCTCTGCCACCTGGCGGAGGTAGTGCGCGCCGACTATGCGGTGCTGGAAGGGGAAATTGCTGAAGCCTGGAACAATCTGATTGTCACGGAGCACGCCGACGCCATCGCCTTCGATCTGGAGGGCTGGCGGAACCAGCCGCTGGCGATACAGCGCGCGCTCATCCGCCGGGCCGCCTTTGAACTGCGCCGCACGTTGCGCGACGTCGGCTTCATCCACGTCGAGGACGCCGTGCAGGTGGGGCAGCGGGGCACGACGGGGGCCGAAGCGACGCTACCCCGCGATCTGGTCGTCCGGGTGGGCTACACGACGCTGACCGTTGCCGATACCGAAGCACTGCATCTACCGCCGGAGCGTCCCTGGCTGGAGCCGGGTGCGGAGATCCCCATCGCGGTTCCGGGGCGTACCCAGCTTCCCGGCGGCTGGATCCTGGAAGCCGAGGTACTGGATACGTGGAACATGGCGACCCTTACCACCAACCCCCACCCGATGACGGCGTGGATGAACGTTGATTGCCTGGAAGGTACGCCTGTGCTTCGCACCCGACAGAAGGGCGACCGCTTCCGGCCCCACGGGATGGAGGGCGCGGAGGTGCAGCTGAGCGACTTCCTCATCAACGTCAAGCTGCCGCTGGCCTGGCGTGACCACCTGCCCCTGCTTGTCTCCGGGGGGGAGATCCTGTGGGTGGTGGGCCTGCGTATGAGCGAGGAGGCCCTGGTCTACCCCGAGACCCTGGAGGTGGTGAGAATGCGTTTCTTGAAATCCGGCGGGCCAAAGGAAAACGAAGTGTGAACGTGCGAACGTTAGAACGTACGAACGGTGGTAATCCCCCGATCCCTACTCACTGTATTTCGAGGGAATATCCATCTGACAGTCCGCATTACCAAACACGAGAATTCAACACCAGTTGTCATCCCGAAGGAGCGCAGCGAGGATGACAAAGTACCTATTATCTAGGGAGATACACGCATGGCAAATCATCTCGTCCTGGTAGCCGGCAACATCGGAGCCGGGAAGACGTCACTCGCCGAGCGGTTGGGCGAGCGGTTGAGCTGGCAAGTGGCCTACGAGTCGGTGGCCGATAATCCCTA
>JBNGDR010000425.1:0-2003 GCA_049975685.1 Anaerolineae bacterium | reverse complement strand
GTACCCCCCATCCGGCGCCAAAACGGAGGGCGGCGATGAGGAGCGCGGATGCCCAGCCTGCGATCCCTGCCCGCGAGGCCTTCCAACGGAAACCCGTCATCAGTACCAGAATAACCAGGACGGGGAATAAAGCCAGAAGAAGATCCACGATCTGTTGCATAGGAGAAACCATCCTCTCGGTGATGTCGATGTTGAATGTCAGGCCATTATACGCGGTCCTCGTGGAAAAGTCGACCCATGAGAAACCCCCGGACAGGTGATGTCCGGGGGGGAGGGCTGTGTCTCTAATTCCGCTCGTAGAGCCGGGCCTTCAATGCCAGCACATCGCGTCGCAGTTGAGGGTCCTCTTCCATCAAGGTGCGGACGCGCTCGTAGCCGTATAGAATGGTGGTGTGATCGCGTCCACCTAACTCTGCCCCAATCTGGGGTAGGGAGAAATCGGTCTCCTCGCGAATGAGGTACATGGCGATCTGCCGGGGTTGAGCAATACGGCGACTGCGGCGAGGGCTTCGCAGCTCCTCCAGGGTCAGGTTGAAGTAGGTGGAGACAGCGTTGATAATCTCCTCAGCCGTCAACTCGGGCCGGTTGGGAAGGAGGTCGCTGAGTGCGTTCTCGGCTGTTTCCAGATTCAGGGGTAAATCCATCAGCCTGGCCATGGCCAACAATTGGTTGAGCGCACCCTCGAGCTCGCGGATATTGCTCTCGATCTGATGGGCGATGAACTCTAGAACTTCGTCGGGGACTTCCACGTTCAGGTACCCGGCCTTCTTCCTGAGGATGGCGAACCGGGTCTCGAAGTTTGGGGGCTGGATATCCACGATCAAGCCCCATTCGAAACGAGAACGTAAACGTTCCTCCAATGTTACCATCGCCTTGGGTGGGCGATCACTGCTGAGCACGATCTGGCGTCTTGTTTCCCGCAGCGTGTTGAAGGTGTGAAAGAACTCCTCCTGCGTGCTCTCCTTCCCCGCGATGAATTGGATATCATCCACAAGCAGGACGTCAGCGCTGCGGTATTTGTCGCGGAAGCCATCGGTGGTCTGGGTGCGGATGGCCTCAACGAGATCGTTGGTGAATTGCTCCGAGGAGACGTAGAGTACGCGCAGGTTTTGCCGGTAACAGGTTTGCCCGATGGCATGCAGGAGATGGGTTTTGCCCAGTCCTACGCCGCCGTAGAGAAAGAGGGGATTGTAGGCTCGGGCTGGAGCCTCAGCCACCGCCTGTGAGGCTGCCTGAGCCAGGCGGTTGCCCGGTCCTATGACGAAATCCTCAAAAGTATACTCGGTGTTGAGACCCGGATCGGGGACGGGTACAGATTCCTCTTCTTCTTTGTTATCCCAGAGGGGGTGAGGCAGAGATTCGTCCTCATGTTGGCCGTTCCAGACAACGTAACGGGTCTTGAGTGGTTGACCGGCGACATGTTCTAGAGTGCGTGCGATGACCGGCCGAATGCGTCCTTCAAGCCATTCAACAGCGTACCCATTCTTGACGGCGATAATCAGGGTATCTTCGTTTTCCAGACCCAGGCATTTCGTATCCCGCAGCCAGGTATCGAAGGTACCTCGCGTCATCTGTAATTCTAGTTCCCCTAGTGTTGATCTCCACAAATTATGTGGACTTGTAGATATCATATAATACCTCTTTGTTGATCGGGAAGCGCAAAAAGCTCCCTCCGATCACTATGCGTGCATCGACAGTACGAACGGTTGGTAGTGCTCCCCCGCCGGTGGAATTTATCTGGCGGGGTCAGAAAAGGGACGGGTTCCACTCCCTCGCCACGTTCACTATTTTACCAAAAAACTCGCCAGGGGGCAATCGTAAAAGCCCGTTTTTCTTTAAAATGGGGTCAATTTTAAGATTGCGATTTCGGCTGTGAATAACACAACCTTTATACCTTCTATATGCCGATCTCTAGCCCCCTTACCCCCTAGATGTATGGTTTGGGTTGTGGATAACCCTGTGGAAAAGTGGATAACTAATTACATTACACTGTCATTTTGAGA
>JBNGDR010000424.1:0-2006 GCA_049975685.1 Anaerolineae bacterium | reverse complement strand
CGAGCATTGGTGGTGAGGATAGGTTTCTTCTCCTCCAGCGCCCGCTCGATGATACTCTGACTGAAGCGTGCCTGATTGCGGCCCAGGGAGCGCCCCAGAGGTCCCCGGCTGACCTTCGGTTTGAACCCCCCGTTCTGGCGGAGGAGGAGCGTGCCCCGTTCGGCCCCCGTCACTTGAATGACGGCATCGATGACGGTCTCGGCGGTCTCTTCCCAATCGAGGGAGGTGTTGAGTGCCTGGCTGACCTCGTATAGGGAATGCAGGCGGGCGTTCTTCTCGAGGACGGCCTCGTGCTCAATGCGCCCCAGGGTGGATTCCCAGATCCTCAGGTGATCCAGGATATCGTCGGGAGACTCGCCGTGTTCCAGTGCCATGCGTTGCGCGCGGATGAGGTCGCGGAGGCGGGAGAGAATCTTGCCCACCTCCCCGATGCGGGTGTGGAGAGCATCCATTTGCGCATTGTCCCTGTCCATCTCACTCACCGGGTACCCCCTCCGACCAATCCCAGAGCCAGTAGACCAGGCCGCCCCAGGGTTGCCAGGGTTCGAAAGCGGTACGGAGTCGATCAGGCTCTGACGAGGGGGGCTGTTCCCCATGGTCGAAGCCCTGTCTGGCACAGGCGTTGATGGGTAGATAGTCATAGCGTCCCAGCGCCAGCATGGTCAGTGCCAGGGTGCAGCTGCTCATGCTGGGTAGCCGGTTCAACGTTGCTGTTATTTCTTCCAGGGAGTGCCGGGCCTGGAGGAGATCCTCGAGCTGCTCCTCGTCACTCTGGAAATACTCAACAACGTTGAGAAAGTTCCGGCCCAGTTCCGGCCCCAGAATCTCTAGCACCAGATGACGGTGGGAAAGAAGTTGGGCCGGTGTGGGGAAGGCGTGGCGTGTGGGATTACTGGGCAGCGGATCGCCCAGCCGATCAACGATCCAGGCGACGCGTTGGCTTCCCCATTGGCGTGGCGAGTTGCCCAGGATCAGAGCCTTGACCAGATCCTCAAAGAGGGTGACGCCCCTGAGGAAGCGCACGCCTCGCCGGACGCAGCGGCTCAGTGTAGGATCGCCGCGCGCCAGCGCCAGGAAGGAGGTAAAATTTTCCCCAAGGCGTAGCATGCGCCACGTTTTGCGGCTGACCTCCTCGGTCTCCCCCCCGCTTAACCGCTCGTTGACGCGTAGGTGCATTCCCCCCAGCGCCTGGGATAGGGTGAGGGTGACGACCTTGCCCGACCTCAAATGCTCCACGCGGTGGAGCTCCCCCTGCGCGTAGTTCACGGCAAAGGGGGGGAGCAACAACCACTCGGAGCGCCGCAGCAGGGCATCCAGGGCGAAATCCGATGGTATAGTTAGAATCCAATCCATTCTCAGTTCCTGTGGCCTTTAATCTCAATCCTAAGATACCATGATTAGGGCCTGCTGGTGATTTCAGGGGGGTTACAAATGAGTTAAGTGGTTTGTAATGCCCGATCAAATGTCGGGCGAGGGTTAGCACGACAAACCCGGCCCCCTCACGAATGAAGGGGCCGGGTGGGCCTATACAAGCGAGGATCTTATGGGTTCTTAGCGTAACATCCTAAAACGGCTCACGGATTAGCACGGATAAAATCTGTGAAAATCCGCGTTAATCTGTGGATGATTCTATACTACTTCAGTCCGGCGATCTCCAGTCCGCCCTGCAGGACCGGCTGAACCAGACTCTTGTCGGTTACCTCGCAGTAGACACGGAGGATGGGCTCGGTGCCGGAGAAGCGGACGAGGAGCCAGCCGTTGTCACCTAGGAAGTACTTGTAGCCGTCCAGGGTGCTGATCTTGGTGACGGGGACACCGGCGATGGTGTCGGGTCTTGCGTTCTGGATGCGCTCCCGCGTCTCGGGACGCTTCTCGGTGGGGAAGCGGGTATCGATGCGGTCGTAGTAGTAGCGCTGTCCCAATTTTTCAAAAAGCATATCCAGTAACTCCGAGGGCGTCTTGCCCGTCTGCACCATGAAGTCGAGGAAGTAGAGATTGCCCAGAAG
>JBNGDR010000423.1:0-2022 GCA_049975685.1 Anaerolineae bacterium | reverse complement strand
GAGAAGAATCATGAATGTTGACGAGTTCGTCATAGAAGATCTGGAGCAGTTTATTGCGCTCTGGTCAAAAACGTACAATACCGAGGGAAAGCCGGACTGGTCCCATATCCTCCCGTATTACGACGAGAACATCCATTTCAGAGACAGTGTCCAGGAAATACGGGGGTTCGATGAATTTAGAGCGATGACCGAGAGGCTAACACGCCGCTCAAGTGAGCTGGAGATGAACATCGTGAGCGCGGCCATGGAGGACAGAACGATCTTCATGGCGTGGGAGATGACCATCCTGTTCAGAAAGACACGCCGCTCGATTGTCTATGGCGCGAGCAGGCTCACCCTGAATGAAGAAGGGAAAATCATCGAGCAGAGAGACTATTATGACCTCTGGGGCGACATATTCGACAATTTCCCAGGTTTTGGGAAAATATACAGGAGGTTCATGAAAAAAGTATTTGGATAGAGGTCAGTCATGAGCGATGATAAGAACCCAGTTCTGAAGTACTGGGGCCAGTACGAGTGGTCCAACGTATGGGCAATGCTCAAGAATAGTATGGCAGAGCCTGATACCTGCGAAGAGGATTTTAGAGGCAAGCTGGTCGTGATCACCGGCGCCACATCCGGCATAGGCTACTATACCGCCAGAAAGTACGCATCGCGTGGCGCGAAGCTACTCACCATCAATAGAAACGAGCAGAAGTCTCAAGCCTTGTGCGCCGAAATCAGGCGGGACTTCGGCACCACGTGCGACTATTTGCTCGCCGACCTGAGCCGTTTGGCCGACGTCCACCGCGCTGGGCACACGTTAGCGGACCTGGAAACACCCATCGATGTCTTGATACACAATGCCGGGGTCTATCTTTCGCAGAGGTTGTTAACGATGGATGGAATAGAGATGACCTTTGCAGTGAACTACCTGGCTCCTTTTGTCATCAACACCCTGGTCAAAGAGAAACTCAAGGCGCAGCACAGGACCAGAATCATCCTGGTCAGCTCCGAAGGTTACCGCTTCGCCGTATGGGGACTTCGCTTGCACGATCTGAACTGGGACAGACGACGCTATACAGGCATTCGCGCCTATGGGGCTTCCAAAACCGCCCAGCTTCTGACCATGATGGTTTTTCACGACAATCTCCAGGGCAGTGGAGTGACGATAAACGCCATGCACCCCGGCATGGTCAGGACCAACACAGGGAGGGATAACGGGCCATTTTACAGATGGTACAAACGCACTATCATAGACAGACTATCCAAATCGCCCGAAGTTTCCGCTGAGGCAATCTACTATCTTGGGGTTTCCACAGCGCTGGGTGGCGTGAGCGGCAAGTTCTTCAATCTGACGAAGGAAGAGGAACTGGCACCACCCGCACGGGATAGGGAAATCGCGGAAGCACTCTGGGAGATAAGTCTTGAAGTGGGAGGACTGAAATGACAGAGCGTTATGAAGCCATTGTTGTCGGCGGAGGCATAGCAGGTCTAACGGCCGCCGCCTATCTTGCGCGCGAGGGCCTGGATGTGCTCTTGCTTGAGAAAAACGAGCAGTGCGGAGGACTGATCAATACGTTTGTGAGGGACGGATTCCGCTTCGAAGGGGGCGTGAGAGCGCTTGAGAGCGCGGGCATCATTCTGCCCATGTTACAAGACCTCGGCATTCCCCTCGAAACGCTCCCCAGCCCTGTCTCTGTCGGGATTGAAGATCGGGTCATACACGTAGCCTCTCAGGAAAGTCTGGAAGACTACGAAAATCTGCTAAAAGAGATCTATCCCGATAGCATGGAAGACATCGAGCGCGTCATGTCCGTGATAAAGCGGGTCATGAGAAATATGCGCGTGCTATACGGGGTCAGCAACCCACTCTTCAACGATTTCAGAAACGACACGTCCTACTTTGTCCGCGTCTACGTTCCCTGGTTTTTCAAATTCCTTCTCGCGCTTATGAACATCAGCCGTATGAAGATGCCCGTTGAGGAATACCTCAAAGATATTGTTAAGAACACTTCCTTGAGGGACATCATCAGCCAGCAC
>JBNGDR010000422.1:0-2032 GCA_049975685.1 Anaerolineae bacterium | reverse complement strand
GTAAAACCGCCCGTCCCCGAGGGGATGGTCACAGCGACAGAGATCACCGTCCCTGCGCCAGCATCCAGCTGGACGGGGTTCTCACTCAATATTACGGGCCATCCCATGGAACTTTGATAGTCGAGGTTAAAGACGTCAGGGCCGTCCCCCGTGTTGGTCAGGTGGTGCGTATAGGTGATGGTGCTCCCTGGATCGACGACGGCGCTGTTATCGGGTGTGAAGGCGACACCGGGGGTTCCCACCACCCGTGAGGTGATGGTGACAACGTCCGTCGCGCCCTGGTCGGAGGTGACCTCCACGGTGTTGGTCAGAAAGCCGGTGTACCCTAGATCCACCGTGACAGGGAGATCCTGCGTCCACACCTCGCCCGGGAACAACGTCGTCGACCAGGACTGCGCACCGCCGGGGGTCACCTGCGTGGGGAGGGTATCGGTGATGGACGCATTGAGGGTGACGTTGCCCGTGTTGGTGACGCGGATAGTGTAGGTAAGCGTCTCGCCCGCCAGCACCGGATCGGGATGTGCCGTCTTGCTCACGGTTACGCCGGGCTGGGGCGTGGTTTCAACCTGAGAGACAAGAGTGTCGTCGTCGACGGCACCTTCAGCGGTCGTGACCTCAACGGTGTTGGTGATGGGACCCGCATAACCCGCGGTCGCCGTTACCGCGAGTGTCTGTGTCCAGGTGCTCCCTACGTCGATGGTAGGCGTCCACACCCGGGGGGCATTGGGCGTCACCTGTGAGGGCAGGGTATCGGTGACGGTGGCGTTGAGGGCGACATTGCCCGTGTTGGTAACGCGGATAGTGTAGGTCAGTTGCTCGCCGGCCAGCACAGGGTCAGGTAGAACGGACTTGCTGACGATGAGCTCAGGCTCGGGTGCCACCTCCACCTGGGAGACAGCGTCATCGCTATCGCCTACGCCCTCCGCCGTCGTGACATCGACGGTGTTGGTGATGGGACCGGCGTAACCCTCGGTCGCCGTTACCACGAGTGTCTGTGTCCAGGTGCTCCCCACACCGATGGTGGGCGTCCACACTCGGGGGGCGTTGGGCGTCACCTGCGAGGGCAGGGTGTCGGTGATAGTCGCGTTGAGCTCAAGGGTCCCCGTGTTGGTGACACGAAGGGTGTAAGTGAGCTGCTCCCCGGCAGTGACCGGGTCCGGCGTCACCGACTTGGAGACATCGAGGCCCGGATACAGCTCCGGCACCACCTGGGAAACTACCTGAGCACTACGACTGACCCCCTCGATCGTCGTAACATCGACGGTATTGGTGATGGGACCCTCGTAGCCGATAGTCGCCGTTACCACGAGTGTCTGTGTCCAGGTGTCGCCCACGCCGATGGTGGGTGTCCACACCCGGGGGGCGTTGGGCGTCACCTGTGAAGGCAGGGTGTCGGTGATGGTCGCGTTGAGTTCGATCGCTCCGGTATTGGTGACGTAAAGGGTATAGGTGAGCTGCTCCCCGGCGGTGACCGGGTCCGGCGTCACCGACTTGGAGACTGCAAGGTCTGGCTGCGGCCCCGTCGCAACCGTGGTGGTGTCGATGGCGAAATCCGACGCGCTACCACCCAGCGAGGAGGCCGTTACCGTCGTCTCATTGACGTCACCCGCCGCATCAGAGGGCACGGTGACCGTCACCACAATCGTGGTCTCGCCACCGAAGGGAAGCGAGGGGGTTGAAGGCGCCCATTCGGGCTCAGGCCAGCCGGCCGTATCGTTGGTCGCGTCGATGGAGAAGACGTCAGCGCTGTTACCCAGGTTGCGCAGTGTATGTGTGTAAACCACGGTGGCGCCGGCCGCTACCGTTTGCGCCCGATCCGGCTCCAGTGAGAGGCCAAAGCTCTGGGTCACGTTGGTGACATCCGTGACGGTATCCGAGAGCGAGGTACCCTGCACCGTCGCCGTGACGACGGTCGTATCGCTGGCGCCGCCACTGCCCTCCGGGACGTCCAACCGCACGGTGACAGGCACCGCCGTGAAGGGCGCAACCTCGATGCTGTCCACCGCCGGGTTCACCCAGGTCAGAGGCCAGC
>JBNGDR010000421.1:0-2051 GCA_049975685.1 Anaerolineae bacterium | reverse complement strand
GCCTGGGGGCGCAGGGCATCCTCGTCTACATCAGCTTTCGGCGTGGCGCAAAATTCGCGGCCTACGCCTTCATCGTAGCAGTACTGTGCATGCTGGGCATGTCAGGCATGGCAAGCGGCGAGCAGACTGTCGCCCGGCAGTGGATCGAGCAGAGCATCAACACCATCGGACAGATAGGCTTCGCCGTGGGAAGTTACGCGCTTTATCATTCCTACACACGCACAGAAGGAGAGATAAACTGTGTTTGAGCCAATTAAACGCTGGCGGCTGGGCAAGCAGTACGGCTACGAGACGCTGTTCAAGGGCCAGGATGAGCGTCCGGTGGGCAAGCCGGGTGTTATTCTGGCGGATATGGGCATGCCAGAGGCCTACGAACCCGAGTTCTACATCGGCTACATCGACCACGTTTTTCACTACATGCTACCCAAATTTCTTCATCGCATCGTACTGGCCGATCGAGGTATCGCTTTGATCGATCCGGAGAACCCTCTGGCCCGCGAGCCCTTCGAGCCGCAACAATTGATAGACATGCACGGGTCCTTCACCAACCGCAAGGGACGCCCCTACGTCGAGTGCGATGTGAAGTGGCGTCCCCCGGGGATGAAAAAGAACCCGTGGGACAACGGCTATTTCCTCTACACCGAGGAGGGTAAGGGAGGAGCGCCCGACATCTGCCAGAAGACAGGGGCCAAGGTGGTGGGCTGGTACTACGGGCACCTTCTTCCAGAGCGCAAAGTGGCCTGGGCTCACCAGTGCGGACAGGTCTACGAGGAAGCGACCGAAGCGCTGAAGCAGCGTTTTCCCGGGGCCGAAATCCGTCACGGTCGCTACGTCTATGAGGACTCGATGCGCCAGACCGTGGAGGAGCTGCTGGAGGCCGGTTGCGAGACCATCATCTACCAGTGTTTCTGCAACCCGGTCTACTCTGACTTCGAGGAGTATGCCTATGCACTACCTATGGTACATCGATTCGTCGCCGATCGGGCCAGGGTGATCTGCGCCGACCAGCTGGGCAACCAGCCGGCGATGCGGGAGGCTTATGTGCAGATGATCCGCGATCGGCTGGCACAGCTGCCACGAGAAGCCAGCGTCCTCCTGATCCTGTCGAAACACGGTCATCCCTTCAAGAAGGAGACGCAGGACGTGCGGGGACCAGAGTACCGCCAGCCGCTGGAAGCTGAAGTCCGCAAGGTGATGGCGGACTGGGACGGAACGTGGGATCTCGTGTGGAGCAACGATGAGTACGCCGACGAGTATTGGGACCCCGAGGATACCAAATTCGAGACCCACTCCGCTTATCTGAAGGCCATCGACGAGGGATACGACTACGCGCTGGAAGTACCCACCGACTTCATGGCCGAAAATACGGACCTGATGATCTTCCACGCGATGAAAAAATTCAACGCCTTTGCCGAATACGACCGCCGCGCGCCCATCCCTTATCCGGATTGGAATCAACCGCTGGTGCGCACCTTCCACGAGGGCAAGACGACGGGCATCTATGCGGGCTGCCCCGTCGGCCCCTACCGGCGCCACGTGGTGGAAGCGCTCGTGACCTCGGTGAGTGAGGTGCTAGAGAGATCGGAACGCTGAAGCGGAGCTTCTAACGCTGCCCTGGGCTTGATCTCCAAAGCTAAAGTGCGTCCCACCTTTGCGTGCGATCAAGATAAAACATACTCGATTCATTTTACCGCAACACTACGGAGGTTTAACTATGTCTGGTTGTGAAGAATCACCCTATCGCTGTCACCGCTTCGAGGGCAAGGTAGCCATCGTCACCGGTGCGGCTTCGGGTATTGGACGGGCCTGCGCCCTGGGGTTCGCCCACGAGAACGCCCGGGTAGCCATCTGCGACGTGAACCAGGAAGGTCTGGAAGAGACCCAGCAGATGATCGAGGCGTTGGGTGGCGAATGCCTGATACAGAAAGTGGACGTGCGCCACCGCGATGAGGTCGAGTCGTTCGTCGAGGCCGTGCTGGAGCACTTCGGCACCCTGGACATCCTGGTCAACAACGCCGGCACGGGCCAGTTCGTGCCCTTCGCCTTCATGG
>JBNGDR010000420.1:0-2052 GCA_049975685.1 Anaerolineae bacterium | reverse complement strand
AAAAGGCTCGCCCCAGTTCATTGGGGCGAGCCTCCTCGATCTAACAGGTCAGTTAGTGTCTTAAAGTGTTCGCCGGCGTAGCGAAGCCGTAGTAGCCCGCACGGGCATGAAGTGCCCGTGCTACCTAACAGCGCCGGATAAATCCGGCTTAGGCCCCATTGCTGGGGAGCCCCATTCATGGGGCGCCGTTCGGTAGCCAGGTGATTTATCACCTGGCGGTCGGCGATGGCGAAAACCTTGTGACACTAACCAGGTTACAGATTGTAGACTTCGGTGTACTTGGCGCGCATGTAGTCCAGCAGGGGCTGGGCCTGAATCTCCTCGCCCAGTACCCGCTCCACCAGCTCCGGCGCCGTGAATTTGGAGCCGTGAGCGTGGACGTGTTCTCGCATCCAATCCAGCAGGGGCTGGAACTTACCCTCGGCGTACCCGGCCTCCAGGTCAGGGATCTCTTTCTGGACCCGGCGGTAGAGCTGCGCGGCGATGAGATTACCCAGCGCGTAGGTGGGGAAGTAGCCGATGGTCCCGTGCGACCAGTGGATGTCCTGCAGACAACCATCCGCGTCGCTGGGGGGCCTGATCCCCAGATACTCCTCGTATTTGTCGTTCCAGGCGCCGGGAACGTCCGCCACCGGTAGATCGCCGGTGACCAGTGCCTGTTCCAGCTCGAAACGGACGAAGATGTGCATGTTGTAGGTCACCTCGTCCGCTTCCACCCGGATGAGATCGGGCTCCACCTTATTGATGGCCCGGTAGAATCGGTCCAGGGAGATGCCCGCCAGCTGTTCGGGGAAGAAGGCCCGCATGATAGGCAGGTAGTATTGCCAGAAGGTGCGGCTGCGTCCCATCATATTCTCCCACATCCGGGATTGCGACTCGTGCAAGCCCAGCGTGGCGCCACCTTCCAGCTCCGTGCGCTCGAAGTGCTCCGGTATGCCCTGTTCGTACAGGGCGTGTCCGCCCTCGTGAACGCTGCTGAAGACGGCGGATTGCGGGCGATGCTCGTAGAGCCGCGTCGTGACGCGCACGTCGTTGGTGGAGAAGTGGATGGTGAAGGGATGCGGCGCCTTGTCCTGGCGTCCGTGCTGGAAGTCGTACCCGATCTGCCGGAGGACGGACACGGTGAGATCCCATTGGCGATCGATGGGGTAGCTCTGCGACGAGAAAAAGCCGTCGTCCACGGGCTCACCCTCCTCCACGATCTCCTGCAGCAGGGGCACCAGCCCCGCCTTGAGGTCGTTAAACAGGGCGGCAACCTGGGCCGTGGTGATGTCCGGTTCGTAGAAGTCCAGGAGCGCGTCGTAGGGATGCTCTTCATAACCCAGGATATCGGCAACACGCCGGTTGAGGTCGACGACCTTGTCGAGGTGTGGCTGGAAGATGGGGTACTTATCCGCCTCCCGTGCCTTGCGCCACGCGACGAAGGCCTGGGCGGTCACCCGGGCCATCTCCGCCACCAGCTCGGTGGGGATCTTGGTCATGCGGTCGAATGTGCGCCGGGTCACCCGGACGAGACTTGCTTCATCGGAGTCGTAGTCCAGCTCTGCGGTCTCTTCCTCCGCCGCTTCCAGCAGCGCTCCCGTCTCATCAGAGGTGAAGATCTCGTGCGAGATGGATTGAAGAGTCGCCATCTGTTCCGCGCGGGCATTAACCCCGCCTGGGGGCATGTTGACTTCCTGATCCCAGCTCAGGACGGCCGCCGCGTGGTCCAGGTCGTACTTGCGGTAAAGATGCTGCTTCAGTTGTTCCAGTTTTTCTCCCATCAAGAGGCTCCTTCGTGTAAGGGTTGTAAATTAGTTAGCTTGCCACATTATATCCCGTATAAATTCGATGACAAGAGACAAAAATCGGATTTCTCAGTGTCAAGATGCAAAAAAGGGCACTCGGCTTGACCGAATCATTGATACAGTAGGGGAGCGTGCCAGAAATCCGATTTTTCCTTCGGCGAAGGAGTCAGGGTGATGTTTCGGAGCGGCTGCGGCGCTCCAGGTAGGCCGCCAGGAACTTGAGCTTTCTCCAGTCTCTGCGGATGACGTAGACGATGGCCAGGGT
>JBNGDR010000419.1:0-2055 GCA_049975685.1 Anaerolineae bacterium | reverse complement strand
GGGAAGCAGCGTTTCCTGGGATTTTTCGATAAGATTGCGCGCCCACTTGCCATTCTGTTAGCCTACATACTGCTCATTGCCATCATGGTTGGTTTCTCGGCCCTGGTTGTACCTTTGGTTGTCGATCAGGCAGAGACGCTCTGGGAGCAGAGGCGGGCGGTCTTCGATTACTTCTCCGATCTGGTGGATAGGATAGTGGCTCAATATCAGCTTCTACCCCCTGAGGTTAAATCTCAGATCGAACAGACGCTGGGCCGTTTCTCGGACGTCATTGGTCGAGCTGTCCAGCAGACGCTGGAGGGCACGGCCGTTGCCATATCCTACACCGTCAGCCTCGTGCTCGCCATCTTCATCATCCCCTTCTGGACTTTCTACCTGCTCAAAGACTCCAGCAAGCTGGGTAAATCCGTGGTTAAATCTATTCCATCTCAGGTCCGTGGCGACGTACTCACCATCGTGCGGCTCATCGACGACGCATTCGGTGCCTATCTGCGAGGACAGCTCTTCCTGGGTTTGGGCATTGGCGTGATGTCGACGATTGGTCTCTCGATCCTGGGCGTCAACTTCGCGGTGTTGCTGGGCCTGATCGCGGGGATCTTCGAGCTCATTCCCAACATCGGTCCCATCCTGGGGGGGATACCAGCAGTGTTGGTCGCATTCAGTCAGGATCCGATACTTGCCCTTTGGACGGCTCTCTTCGCCCTGGGTATCCAGCAGGTCGAGAACCTCTTCTTTGCACCATGTATCCTGGGTAGGAGCGTACAGCTCCATCCTGTCGTCGTGATGGTGGTGTTGGTCATCGGCAGCGAGATCGCGGGATTGCTGGGGCTCTTTCTGGCGCCGGTGATGACCGCTGTCTTAAGGGATCTCTTTCGCTATCTCTATTATCGCTTCAGCGACGATCCTCTTCCTCCCCGCCAGGCGTTGAAGAAGGTTCACCAGGAAGGCGGATTCAGTATCGAGGTGTGACGCGGACGCAACTTGTCAAAATATGGGATTCGTGTATAATCTTCATCGTTGACGGGGCGTAGCGCAGTTTGGCTAGCGCGCTACAATGGGGTTGTAGAGGTCGACGGTTCAAATCCGTCCGCCCCGACAACGGGCCCAGTTTAGCGTCAGGCTTGGCGCTGAGCTGGGCCTTTTTGATATCACCTATATTCTCGACAGGAGATCTCTTCATGAAAATTTTGATAGCAACCGACATGGAAGGTATCACAGGTGTGGTGGATTGGGATCAGGTTTCGCCCGATCACAGCGAGTATCCTCGCTTCCGTGAGCTCATGACCCAGGACGTGAATTCCGCCGTGCATGGTGCCCTGGAGGCCGGGGCCGATGAGATAGTGGTGACCGATGGACACGCATATGGACGTAACCTGCTCATTGAGGATCTGGACGCTCGTGTCCGATTGCACACAGGTTCTCCTTCTCCCCTCTCGATGGTCTCCGGTGTTGAGGGAGCCGATGGGGTGATGTTTGTCGGCTATCATGCTATGGTGGGGACGGAACATGCTATCCTCGATCACACCTGGTCTTCCACCTGCGTCGCCAACCTGTGGCTCAACGGGCAACTCGTGGGCGAGACGGGACTGAACGCTGCCATCTGTGGTCACTTTGACGTGCCGCCGCTGATGGTGTCGGGTGACCAGGCTGTCTGTGATGAAGCTCGCGAGCAGCTAGGGGACGTGGAGACCGCCGTGGTCAAGTGGGCCACGAGTCGCATGGCCGCCTTCTGTCTCCCCCCGGTGGTGGCGGCAGGACAAATCTACGAGGCTGCCTACCGCGCCGTGACCCGGCTCAAGGACGGACAGGCGCCCCCGCCCTTCCGTCTGGCTGAGCCTATTGAGCTGGTGGTGGAGCTGCAGCGATCGGAGATGGCAGACAGAACCGTTTCCCTACCTGGCGCCAAGCGTGAGGGGCGGCGCATTACCTACACGGCCCCCGACGTGTTGGCCGCCTTCAACGCCCTGCGTGCGATTCTGGCCCTGGCGCGTTAACGAGTTTTGGTTCTTTCGGACTTCGCAGGCCAGAAAATTAAAAATCTGTGAAAATCTGCGT
>JBNGDR010000418.1:0-2059 GCA_049975685.1 Anaerolineae bacterium | reverse complement strand
TCATACTTCAGGACCTCCTTCTGCATCTCGCGACCCGTCTGAACAACGAGGTCGAGGTCGGCAGGCTCATTCGCGTCGGCGGAGAAGGGTTCCGACCGCACGACCAGCGCCTTGATCCGCTTGTCGCGGAAGACGGTGCCGATACCACCGCGACCCGCCTGCTTGTATCGCAGATCCCTGCGCTTGCGATCCCACAGGCTGAAGTTGAGACAACCCATCCGGGTGTGCTCGGAGCCCGTACCCGCCGTGACGAAGGACATGTAGCGCCGGTCCTGCTCCGTCTGCGCCAGGTGATTGACGAGCCAGTGACCCAGCTCGTGGGTGTCGGTGGGCGCGTCCTCGGGCGCCGCCAGGATCTTCACCTTGCCGGCCGGCCCATCGACGTAGACGATAACCTCGCGGTCGGCCTTGCCCTGTACCTCGATGGCGTCCCACCCCATGAACTTAAGGAGGGGTCCGTAGTGACCACCGACGTTGCTATCGATGACGACCTCGGTGAGGGGAGATATGGAGGCCGCGATGGACTTCCCCGCGCCCGGATACTGGGTGATCCCTCCACAGGGGCCGGAGGAGATAACGATCTCATTCTCGGGATCGTTCCATTTCGTACTATCCTGCACCCCGTGCCAGAGCAGCCACAGATCAAAGCCGCGACCGCCAACGAACTTCTCCTTCATATCCTCGGTGACGGGCCGGGCTTCGATGGTGCCGTCACCGACGTTGACGTAAAGTGTCTGTCCCGCGTACCCGCGTTCGATCTCCGGGATCTCGTAGTCGAACTCAGCCAGCACGCGCAATTTGGTCTCTCTTTCGGTCATGAATACCTCCATTGAACTCTGTTTGTTAGTCTATGAAATAGTCACGCCATAAGGCTTTATCCTTCTCGCTTGACGTGGATTTGGCAATCCACGTATGCGAAGTGCCTTCAGCCCTGACTGGGATCTGGCGATCCCCTCGAAGCACTAACGATAGAGCCTTTATCGCGCCTTGCGGGCGCTTGACTACCCGCTGTTTAATTATAGTGTAGAGTACGTAGGGAGGAAAATATAGTGTCAAATCGCCAAGATCAACCGTATGGAGTGATCTCACTTACGCTGAAACGCTGGAATCGGGGGATACTTATCACCCTGCTCCTCGTAGCCTTCACCCTCCGGGCCCTACCTCTCGACGTACAGGGACTCTGGCGCGACGAGGTCGACGCCCTGCGCTTCGCTACCGCACCGCTGGAGGAGCTGCTGGGTAACTTCGACCGTCCCGGCTGGAACGGCCCCCTCTACTTCCTGATCCTGCGGGGATGGATTCTCCTGACGGGCCGCACGGCCTTCGCCATGCGCTATTTCTCGCTGCTGTGGTCCATCGTGGGGATAGCCCTTTTCTACGTGCTGGGACGGCGGGTTGTCGGACAGAAGACCGCCCTCTGGGCCCTCCCCCTCGTCATCTTCTCGCCCTACCTGGTCTGGTACGCTCAAGAGGTCAAGATGTACACGTGGGTACCCACCCTCGTCCTCCTAGCGCTCTACGCGCTGGACCGGGCCTGTACCCGCCCCCGGTGGGTATGGTGGGCCGTGGTCCTGGCAACGACGAGTATGGCCTTCTACAGCCACATCCTGGCGGCGCTGCTCATCCCCGTGGAAGTGATCTGGTTTCTGCTCCATCCACGCCGCCAGCGACGCGCCTGGATAGGGGGGCTGATTACCCTGGCCTTGCTCACCCTGCCCTACGTCCCCTTGCTGCGCTGGCAATGGCGCGAGGTGTGGAAGATCCGCGAGACCGGTTTCCCCACCTTCACCCTGGAGGAGATGATTCAGATCCTGCTAACCGGATGGAGCACGGGCATCGCGGCGTGGGCCAGCGGCGCCGGCGCTATATTTTTCAGCACCCTGGCCCTCTTCGGCCTGGTCGCTGTCATCTACTGGCAGGGTCTGAGAAGAGAATTGACCCTGTTGACCTGGCTGCTCCTCCCCCTCTTCGCCATCTGGGCGGTCTCGCAACAAGGTCCCATCTTTACCGACCGGTATCTCATCTGGACGGCACCGGCCTTCTATCTGCTGGTGAGCGC
>JBNGDR010000417.1:0-2063 GCA_049975685.1 Anaerolineae bacterium | reverse complement strand
GCCCACGCCTCCCCGAATGATGATCTCGAGCTTCTCGGCTTTGTCGATGAGGGGCTCGCGCACCTTGGTGCGACTTCGCACGACCATACCCTCGTAATCGCCGATGATCTGTTCCAGTTCCTCAGTGGTGATGGTATCCCGCACGTCCACGTCCACACCCAGACCACGAATCTCTTTAACAGCCTCTTCGGCAACAGGATCACAGATAAGTAGCTTCACCATATAGTATCTCCTCGTCTCAGTACCTGGACTTCCCTAGAGCCCCAGGATATCGTCAATCTGAGCCAGCAACCATTCGATGTCCTCGACGGTGAGGTCACCCATGTGAGCGATGCGGAAGGTCTGCTCCTTGAGCGCACCGTAACCGTTGGAGATCATCGCGCCCCGCTCGCCAAGCGCCACGTTGAGGTCAGCGATGCTGACGTTGCGGGTGTTCTTTACAGCGGTGACGGTGTTAGAGAGGTAACCCTCGGCAGCGAAGAGCGCCCAGTGCTCGCGCGCCCAGGCCCGAACAGTATCGGCCATCTCCTGATGACGCGCCCAGCGGTTCTCCAGCCCCTCGGTCAGGATAGCATCCATCTGCGTGTTGAGGGCACGGATGAGGCTGATGGCGGGGGTGGCAGGTGTCTGACTCCTCTTGTAATACTTGAGCATGTTCAAGAAATCGAGGTAGTAACCACGATTCGGCACCTGCTCGGCGCGCTGGATCGCCCGCTCGCTCACGGCAGCTACGGTCAGTCCCGGTGGAAGGGCAAAGCACTTCTGCGAGCTGGAGAGCACAACGTCGAGATCCCAAGCGTCAAACTCGATCTTGGCTCCGGCCATGGCAGAAACGGCATCCACCAGGATGACCACACGCGGATATTTCTCGCGCACCAGGGCCGCGATCTCGGGAAGGGGATTCATGACACCGGTGGAAGTCTCGTTGAAGGTGACGGTGAGCGCGTCGTAGTCACCCTGAGCTAACGCCTCGTCCACCATGGCCGGCGTGATAGCCTGGCCCCAGTCCACATCGATGCGATCACTGGGTACGCCGTTGGCCTGGGCGATCTTGTACCAGCGGTCGGAAAAAGCGCCACATACGGTGATGAGCGCACGCTTCAACACAGTCTGACGGAGGGCTCCCTCCATCACGCCTGTGCCGGAGCAAGTATAAAGGAAGACGGGTTGTTCAGTGTAGAGGAGCCGCTGCAACTTGGGGGTAACCTCGGCCTGGAGGTCGGCATACTCCTTGCTGCGATGCCCAATCATTGGTGCGGCCTGAGCCTTGAGAATCTCGTCACGAACGTGAGTCGGTCCTGGAATAAAGAGTTTCTTGTACATCTGACGGAAACCTCCTTCGGTATGGGGATAGCTAATAAGCGCTTGTATGTGTATAAGAAACGTGCAATGTCCCTGAGTGACACCACACTCTAGGATTAGTATAGGGGGTGGAAGCGTCTTCCTCCCAGTGCTGTTAATACTGTAATTCCCATGACCCTCCGCTCATTTCCGGGGCAGGAAAGCATTGGATAGGATATAGGGATATTGTATAGCAGCCGAAAGGAATGTCAATGAGGTTGTCTGACAACTTATCCGGCAGATCACACAACCAAACCGAGGGATCTGGTTGAGATTAAAACTTAGCCCAGGCCGGGCATACCCTCAACGGTACCGGTGAGGAACAGCCGTATAAGATCCATGCCGCCAATGACGACAGCAGCGAAGACGACACCCCAGATCAGAGGCAGCCAGAGACCACGCCAGGAGGTGTAGGTCTGATCGCGCGCCAAGGCCATGACCCACACCATGGCCCCCAGCATCACGAACATGGTGACGACCCCCAGCGCCGAATAGATGGCTAGTGGATAAAGCATCCAGGGTTCGAGCAGATAGATGAACCCGGCCTGGGCCAGCTCCACGGCCATGAGGGGGGCAAAATCCTTCCAGCCGCCGACGTTGGGTTCGTGAACCCCGTCGGACCACATAGTCTGATTGAAGGCCGAGACGAGGACGATGCTCATACTCATTCCCACCAGAGTGCCTGTGAGCAACCGCAGCCAGGGTTGGGGCTCATATCCCAG
>JBNGDR010000416.1:0-2067 GCA_049975685.1 Anaerolineae bacterium | reverse complement strand
CCGCGCCATCTACGCGAGGAGGCCGCCATGACCAAGGAGGAGTGGAAGCGATTCTTCTTCGGCCATTGGGTTTTCGGTGGCGCCCGCCAGCAGGGGCACGAAGCCATGTTTCCCGTGGAGCTGCCCCGGCGTCTCATCCGCATGTACACCGTCCGGAGTGACCTCGTCCTCGATCCCTTCCTGGGCAGCGGGACGACGGCTCAGGTCGCCCTGGATCTGGGCCGAAACACCGTGGGCTACGAGATCAACCCCGACTTCCTGCCCCTCATCCGGGAGCGGCTGGCGCCGCTGGAGGCGGAGGGGCATGCGGTTGAGGTCCATCAGCGTGCCGCACCGCTCCATCTGGGAGATATCGATTACGCGCCCGCCCTTCCCGATCTGCGCCCTCTGCCCGAGAGCAGGAGGCGACGTCGAAAGAAACGTGAATTGTTCCGCGTGAGCGAAGCTCTTGGCCCCTGCCACCTACGCCTCGCCGATGACCGCAAGATTACGCTGTTGGGGCTCGTGGTGCCGCCGGATCTGGAGGCGGAGACGTTGGATTACCTGCGCGAATACGTCGTGGGCAAGCGTGTCAGCCTGCGCACGCCATTAGATCAGCAACCCGATGCCGCCTACGTCTATCTCAAGAACCGCCTCTTTATTAACCGCAAGATGATCGAGATGGGGCTCGCCCAACCCACGGATGAAGAGCACCCGTACCTTGAGAAGTTCATGACCGCGTTTGGGAAATAGGGATCGGGGATCAGGGACCAGGGACCAGGTTACATTTGTGCGTTCATCATGATATGCATAAGCACCTGATCCCCGATCCCCAGTCCCTGATCCCTTCTCTCTTCTCACTGCTCACCGCTCACCACTGTCAGGAGGTTTCATGTCACAATCACAGGCACCTATCCGAATACTACACTTCGCCGATCTGCACATCGGCATGGAGAATTACGGGCGGTTGGACCCGGAGACGGGCCTCAACCAGCGCGTCGTCGACTTCCTCCACCGCATGGACGACGTTGTGAACTATGCCCTGGAGCACGAGGCCGACCTGGTCCTCTTCGCCGGGGATGCCTTCCGCACGCGCGATCCCAACCCCACCCACCAGCGGGAGTTCGCCCGTCGTCTGCGCCAGCTCTCCGAAGCGGAGATCCCGACGGTCTTGCTCGTCGGCAACCACGATATCCCCGTCATGGAACAGCGCGCGTCCAGCGTGGATATCTTCCACGCGCTGGCCGTGCCCAACGTCACCGTGGCTCGCAAGCCCGGCTTGCTGCGCCTGGAAACCCGCCACGGCCCTTTACAGATGGCGCTGATGCCCTATCCCGTCCGGCAGCGGCTTTTGACGCGAGAGCAGTACCGGCGGCTTAACCAGGAAGAACTGGATCGCGCCGTGACCGAGGCGATCGTGGCCCTACTTCGAGGCTTGGCCGACCGGCTTGATCCGGAGATACCGGCGGTGCTGGCTGCTCACCTCTCCATCGCAGGCGCCCATTGGGGCTCAGAGCGCAACATCATGGTGGGACGCGACGTCAGCGTACCCCTCTCCACCCTCGCCGATCCTACCTGGGATTACGTCGCGCTGGGCCACATCCACCAGCACCAGAGCCTCAACCCGGAGGCCCATCCCCCCGTCGTCTATCCCGGCAGCCTGGAGCGTGTCGACTTCGGTGAGGAGGGGCAACCCAAGGGTTTCTGCTGGGTCGAGGTGACCCGAGGCCATACCGAATGGAAGTACGTCCCCACGCCCGCCCGCCCCTTCCGCACCATCCGCGTTGACGTGCGCGGAGAGCCGCAGCCCCTCAAAGCCATCAAAAAGGCGATAGCAAAGCAGGATCTCAGGGAAGCCGTCGTGCGTCTCATCGTGGAGATGGTACCCGAACAGGAGCCTCACCTTCGCGACGGCGATCTCTCACCGCTTCTGGAGGAGGCCTTCTTCGCACAGATCAACCGCGACGTCGACCGGGCCATCCGCGATCGTCTGGCCGGGCTGACACCCGAATCGATGACGCCCGTGCACCTGCTCAAACGGTATCTTCTGGCCAAGGGGCGGTCCGAAGAGGAGGTTGAACCTTATCT
>JBNGDR010000415.1:0-2067 GCA_049975685.1 Anaerolineae bacterium | reverse complement strand
CGGTCGGGAGACCGGCCACAGCTAGAGAGATCGGTGCGGTTAAAGATAGTGGCAAAGATCTTCGGCCGATCACCCCCCTAGAAAAGCTCGGGCCGGTCTCCTGACCGTGCCCGTCCTGGGCATCCGTTCTATTGTTGATTCGTTCTCTCGCTGATTCGTTCATCCTTTCCTCCCCACCTCATACAGCGGGATTTCCCGATTCAACGATCCCCCATCTGGATAAAAGTAGGGCATCGGCAGCGACCCGACGTGATTGAGCCGGTAGCGCCCCCGCAGGGCGTCGAGGGGCGCCTCCATACGCCGGCCGTCCACCAGGACGAAGATCGGCTCCTCCGCCGCCAGCATATCCTCCACGTAGCCGACCCACTGCTCCGGCGACCACTCCTCCGGGCGCACGATATCCCGATCGGCGTAGAGCGCCACGGCTCCACTGTTCAGCGATGCCGCCACCGTAGCCTCTGGCGGGACGAGGGTCGCCAGCGTGTCGAAGGCCCGGCGTTGATCGCCCAGCAGATAACCGAAGGTGTTGAAATGCATGGGCGGGAAGGCCAGGAGCAAGGTCGCCCCTGTACGCAGGAGGGTGATCACGAGCAGAAAACTCAGCGCCTGCGCCACCTGCCGGCGCCGGGGACGGCGGATCCCCTCGGCCCGGCCCAGGATATCCGCCAGGCCCGCGCCCACCCAGAGCGCCAGCACGGGGAAGACGGAGAGCAGGTCGCGCAGCCGGAGCGCAAGGTAGAAGAGGTGAAAGCAGGTGATGATCCCCAACCAGAGGTGGAGCGCGCCCGTGGTGCGGCGGGAGGTGCGCCAGAGCCGCCAGAAGCCCCAGGCGAGGAAGGGGGCCACGTAGAGGAACTCATTGGGGCTGAAGAAGGCTTCGAGCATCCGCACCGTCGTCACCGGGAGTGAAGCCCAGCCGAAGGCCTCCAGCTCCGTGGAGCCGACGCTGAAGGGGTGGCCGAAGGCTATCCAGTGGTAGGCCAGGACGGGCAGCGCCGCGATCCATGCGGCGCCCGCGGCGTAGGCCAGCACCGTCACCGTGCGTTTCCATCCCTCGTCGCGGTAGGCGACGATGAAGAGAAAGGCGACGGCGGCGGCCATGAGTACCTGCGTGTAACGCGCGTTGAAGGCGAAGCCCAGTGCCAGACCCGAGAGCACGGCGAAGAGGCGCCCGGAGGCACGCTCGCGGGTGGCGCGCAGCGCGAAATAGATGGTGAGGGTGGAGAAAAGCTGGGAGGAGACGTCGGCCATGGGCACGAGGAGGCGGTCCACCTGCTCATAGGAGGTCGCGAGTATGAAGACGGCTACCCCAGCCGCCAGGACGCGCCGATCCTGGGGCCAGTCGTGGAGGACCTCGGTGCAGAGGTGCCAGGTGGCGACCAGCGTCAGCAATCCCAGCAGGGGATTGACGAGATAGAGGCCCACCTCGCCCACGAGGAGGTAGCCGGCGGCGAGGAGAGCTGAGTGGCCCGGAGGCCAGACGGTGGCCGAGAGGCCCGTCTCAGGGTCGAGGACGAAGTGTCCCAGGGGCACTGCGCCCTCCAGGGGCAGGCTCAGCTCGGCGACACGCGGCACCTGGTTAAAGGTGTGGAGGGGGAGGGCTCGGTTTGCGATATCGACGGCCATCTGCACGTAGGCATAGGGATCGGTGCCCGTCGCGCCGTGGGTGTGCAGTGAGAAATAGGTCGAGGTGGCCCAGATGAGCGCCACTGCCGCCAGCGTATAGCCGAGGGTCCGCCGCCAACCTGCCCGTCTTCCGAAGGCCTGCGTCATGGGTCCGGATTGGGCGACGAGGGCCCAGAGGGTGGCCAGGATGAGCGCTACCTCCAGGTTGAGTGCTTCATCCAAGGGTGGGGGGATCAAGGGCCAGACGTGCGTCCCGTGGAGGTAGACGCTTACGGCTAAAACCATACGCGGGAGGAGCACCAGGTAGGGGATGAGGAGCGGCGCCCAACTTTCGGCCAAGAGGCGGGGGCGCCGCTCTCGCACCGAGAGTATGAGGGGCTGCAGAAGGAGGAGGGGTGCCAGCAACCACCAGAGCGGCTGGGAGGTGAAGCGGACGATGGC
>JBNGDR010000414.1:0-2069 GCA_049975685.1 Anaerolineae bacterium | reverse complement strand
CCCCATATGTTCTTCGACCAGGTTCGCCAGTGACTCAGCGATCTTGTGCTCGCGCTGGCAGTTCTCCACGATCTCTTTATCGGACCAGGAGGGTGGTGTCCAGATGTTGAACCGCTGGCGCATGAGGGCCGGCACCAGGTGAGCCGTGAGCCCTTCACGCAGTGCCAGATCCTGCGCCAGATCCGGCTCGAAGAAGGCCTGGGCGATGTTCTCCATGAGCATATCGATAAGGGGCTTGAATTCTGACGTTGTGTATAGATCGCCGTGCCATTCTTCGTTGCGCAATCCTACGATGAGGTGCATGGCGATGACTGCGACTTCAACCTCTGGAATCGCTATAGCCACGTCGGCCCAAAAGCTATTGGCCAAGTTGGTTGCGATCGTCCATACCGGCTGGGATTTCAGCCATTCTAGATCCTCTTCAGAACATCTGCAGATCTTGCCTGCTTGCACTCTCTCCTGTTGCACGGCAAGCGCCAAAGCTATGTGTAGTACAGCATTATCGGCAAAGCGTCCGCCCATCTGTGCTTCGGCCTGAGCCACCCATTCGAAGGCTGGGTTGACGTCCCACTTCTGCACTTGTTCATTGACTTGTTGTAAAAGCGGCGAGAATTCTGCTTCGTCAGAGAGGGAGAAGACTAATCCCTCGTTATAGCTAATCTTCAACAATTGGAGATCTGAGAAAGGTGTGTCCCCCCAAAGCAGGGCGACGATGGCCTGTCGTCGGGCTATTTCTCCACCCTCGATGGAAAAACCGTAGTTGGGCCGTCGATCCAGCAGCAAAGGGAAATCTGCTAACCATCCCTCAACAACGTCCATGTCTTTCAAGATGGTAGCCCGTGACGAATCCATCAGGTACTCGAGTTGTTTGAGGATAAAGGGCTCTTCACTGATAAGCATCTTCAGTGCTAAGAGTTGTTGGCGTTCACCGGCATTGAGGACGAGGTCGAAGGTGGAGCGTGCATTCAATTCTTTGAGCAACGAATCACGTTCCTCCGCCGAGCAGTCGAGTTCGTAGCCTACTCCCGGTTTGGCTTCCAATGCTATATCACGTTGCTCTAGCCAAATTTTTACGCCCTTAAGCCGATAGCTCACCTGACGGGGTGACAGGTTAAGGGTGGCGCCGATCTCTGCCAGTGTTGTCGTATCCACTTGAAGTAAGTGTTGTAGAATATCTCTCTGTTGAACTGTCAGCGATACCATTGAATGGTTCGGCTCCCTTAGTTATGACCCTGATACAGGTAAGGCGGAGGAATGTTCTCTGATTTTAATTATAAGGGAAGATGAGGGATTTTGGACAGTGGATTAGCTTACCTTATGGTGGGCTGTATTGTCACAAAAGTGTACTAATCCCGTTACACCTGGCGCAGCAGGGCTGCTGCTTCCTGCAAATCCGGGGTATCGAAACCCTCCGTGAACCAGTCGTAGATCTCTGCCAATTGCTGGCGTGCTGTTGTCAGCTCCGTCTGTGGGCCCTCAGCCTGCCGTAGCTTGTATAGGCTCATCATCGCTCGCAGCTCCCAGGATCTCGCGGCCTGTTCCTGCGCTACCGCAATAGCGCGCTGGAAGTAGGTCTCTGCATCGCCTGGACGATTGAGCTTCCGGAGAACTTCGCCCTGGCGTCGCAAGGTCTCTGCTTCGAAGAATCGCAGGCCAGTCTCGTTGATGTGCGCCAGGTTGTGCTCCAACGTTGTGTGGGCAGTCTCAACCTGTCCTAGTGCCAGGTATGCTTCGGCTAGAAGTAGGTAGATATAGGCGCTTCCGCCCTGTGTGTCAGTGATCTCCCCCCGGTCGAAAATCTGTTGCATCGGAGGTAGGCCAGCCGGGTCGTGATCCTCAACGGTGGTCAGCCATCCTCGTATGATGGTCATCCAGAGATGAAGGATCCCTTGGTCGACATTCGGGCTCAGGGTTTCCAGCTGACGTAACGTTGCGCGCATCGCGTCCGGTTCTCGCCGGAGTTGATGCACGTGCAGTTCGCCAATGGTTAGGGCGAAGCCTAACGGGAAGGCATGCGCTAGATCCCGAGCGTTGGCGCTGGCTTGTTGGACACACGCGAGGGCCTGATC
>JBNGDR010000413.1:0-2083 GCA_049975685.1 Anaerolineae bacterium | reverse complement strand
CTGTATATGCAAGCAATCCAGAACTTGATCGCTGTGCGTGGGCGCGGTAATTATGCCCAGGCCGCCCAGTATCTACTGCGCGTGCGCGAGATCTATCAACGTACAGACGAGATGGAGACATGGCATAGGGTGATCAGGAACTTGCGCACGGAGCATTCCAACCTCCCCGCGATGCAGGATGAATTCAACAAGGCGGGCTTGGAAGGAAGATCCTAACGCACGAATCATCAAAGGGAGGGAATAATCGCATGGAAAACAGTACCTTGGAGCACTCCAGTCTCATCCGAGAAAAGAGAGGCTTTCGTTTCCGTGACCTCAACAAGAACGGTAAATTGGACGTCTACGAGGATCCCCGACAATCACTTGACGCGCGCGTCGAGGATCTACTGGCGCGGATGACCCTGGAAGAAAAGGCGGGCCTCTTGTTTATCAATGGCACCATCGTCAACGCGGACGGCACCCTTGAAGAAAAGCCGGACGCAGCGCCCTTCCCTGTCGCGGCGGTCACGCAGATCACCCACCAGCGGATGAACCACTTCAACCTCTGGGAGATTCCGGCGGGGCACGTTGTGGCGCACTGGTATAACAATCTCCAACGCTTTGCCGAGCAGACGCGCCTGGGGATCCCCGTCACCATCGCTTCGGATCCTCGCAACCACTTCAGCCCCAACATCTTCTCAATCGTGGCGACCGATTTCTCGCAGTGGTGCGAGACCTTGGGCTTTGGGGCGCTCGACGACGTTGAGCTGGTCAGAGAGTTTGCGGATATCGTTCGCAAGGAATATCTCGCCGTCGGGATTCGGATCGCGCTGCATCCGCAAATTGACCTTGCGACCGAGCCACGCTGGCCCCGCATCAACGGCACCTTTGGGGAGGACGCCCATCTGACCGCGCGTCTGGGCAAAGCCTACATCGAAGGCTTTCAGGGAGAAACGCTCGGCCCGCACAGCGTCGCCTGCATGACCAAGCACTTCCCCGGCGGCGGCCCTCAGAAAGAAGGGCTAGATCCCCATTTTGAGTTCCAGAAGGGCCAGATCTATCCAGGTGACAACTTTGACTATCACCTCATCCCCTTTGAGGCGGCCTTCGCTGCCAGGACGGCAGCCATCATGCCCTATTACGGCGTCCCCATGGGACAGACGGACGAGGACGTGGCAATGTCCTTCAACAAGTCGATCATCACCGGGCTGCTGCGCGAGAAATATCAATACGACGGTGTGGTCTGCACCGACTGGGGCTTGATCACCGACATCCGCATGCCGGAGACGGTGTGGCCGGCCCGCGCGTGGGGCGTGGAGCACCTGAGCGAGATCGAGCGCGTTAAGAAGGCCCTGGACGCCGGCGTCGATCAGTTTGGCGGAGAGAGTTGCCCTGACTACGTGGTAGAATTGGTGAAGACCGGGCGCTTGTCTGAAGCACGGATCGATGAATCGGTGCGGCGACTCCTGCGCCTGAAATTCCAGTTGGGCCTATTCGACAACCCATTCGTAGACGAAGCCGAGGTCGCAGAGGTGCTGGGTAATCCGGCGGCGATCGCCTCGGGGTTGGACTCGCAAAGACGCGCCATGACCCTGCTCAAAAACGAGGATGATGTGCTACCCCTGCAAGGTCAGCTCAAGGTGTTTGTGAAGAACGTCGACCCGGAGGTCGCGGCCCAATACGCCGAGGTGGTGACCACGCCTGAGGAGGCGGACGTCGCCATTCTGCGCTTGAAGACACCCTGGGTTCCGGTGGAGACCAAGAACTCCTTTGCGCGGGGTTTTCATCACGGCGACCTTGATTTCAAAGGGGAGGCGAAGGCCGAAATTCTCGACCTGCTGCGTACCGTCCCGACCATCGTCGTGCTCTATCTGGACCGCCCCGCCGTTATTCCCGAGATCCATCACGCTGGCAAGGCGCTGTTAGGGGAGTACGGCGCGCGTGACGTCGCCGTAATGGACGTGATCTTCGGTAAGTCCCATCCAGAGGGCAAACTACCCTTTGAATTACCGTCCTCCATGGAAGCCGTGAGAAACCAGAGGTCAGACGTCCCTTCCGATTCAGAGGATCCTCTCCTTCCTTTTGGCTTTGGATTGTCGTACCG
>JBNGDR010000412.1:0-2088 GCA_049975685.1 Anaerolineae bacterium | reverse complement strand
TCCCTGTTCCATGACCCAGAAGCGGCGGGCGTAGTTGTCGATACCGCTGACCTGGAAGCCCTGGCTGCCCAGCCAGAGGGCCAACGTCCAGCCCAGATAGCCATCGATACCCAGGATCATCACGCGCATATCCTTGAGCATGTAGCCATAGGGTCCCTTGACCCACTCCGGGCATTCCTCAAAGGTGATGCTCATAGGATCGTAAAGGCCCAGCTCCGGGCGGCGTTTGCATTCTGCCATCACCATCACGTCGGCGTCCTCCGGTATGCCCTGCTTGAAGGCCTCCACCGACTGTCCACAGGCCCGGAAATCCACCTTACCGGCCAGATCGATGGCCGGGCAATTCCAGCACGTCTTGTTTGCGTTATGCATGTCTACGATATCTCCTTATCAGTTTACGAATTCCCATATAGCGGGCGCATTGCATCCATAATACCAACAATGTCCGTTACGTTCGGCGCCTTGGGTACACTCTCTTCCGCTTTTTCGCCCCACGCGAGGAGGAACGCATCGGCCTGTGAGTGTTTGCCGGAAAAGATGTCGGTGCCAAAGATCTCGGAAGCGCTCCAACTTGCGCGCAGATTGTACCCCGAGTTACCCAACAATACCAGATCCGGTGCCTGGTGGGCGTATGGCCCATGATATAGTTCTTCCCGGCGGAAGACACGCTTGATCACCCGCTCTCCTTCGTCTGTGAGTGACTCAAAGATCTCGGTGATCTCTGCCAGCAGGGGGTCTCGATCCGTCTCTTCAACACTTCCGCGCGGGAATCGCTCTCTTGTGTTGAGATAGATGCGTGAAGGCTCCAATGCGAAGGCGCGGGCTTTGGAGCCTAGGGCCTTCAAGCCGGGCCTGGCGCCAGCTTCGAAGTGCAGGAGTCCGGCGTCCTGCAGAACATGGTTGAGATAGACATTTCTATGAAGACGCTCAAATCCGTGATCCGAGAGCATCAATAGACTATCCTCTGAATCCAACTGATCCGCGATCTCACCGATCACGAGATCGATCTTCCTGAAGTGATCCCTGAAGGCTTCGTGGTGCCTGTGGCTCGGATCTTCGTATGCATCCCACAGGAAATGAGCCAGGCGGTCGGTCCCGGTGAAGACCAGCATGAAGGTATCCCACGCCACAGATGACCACAGATGGCGGTAGACCGCGATCCGGGCTTCCAGGGTCTTGTCCAGGTCGCGGAGGAAGAAACTCAGCGACTGGTGTGCTTTCTGGGAGTCTACATCTACCTTGTATTTGAGTTTCTGCAGCGTCGGTACCAGGGAACGTGGATAGGTCGCGCGTTCGAGATCCAATGCTACGAACCCCGCGATCAGGATACCGTTAAGTTCTCGTGCCGGATAGGTGGTAGGAACGTTGAGGATCACCGATCGACGCTCTGGAGTACCTTCCCAGAAGGGGGCGGCCCTCAGGTTACTGAAATTGGGGAAGGTTCTGCGATAGGTGCCGGGTGCCACGTCAATGAATCCGTAGATGCCGTGTTCGCCGGGATTCTGTCCGGTGATGACGGAGCTCCAGGCCACCGAGGAGACTTCCGGGATAGAAGAGGCCAACGGTCGGAAGACCCCTTCCTCGGTGAGCGCTCCGAAATTGGGCATTGTGCCGTCGCGTCCAAACACTTCCATCAGCCCGTAGGGCATTCCATCCAGACCTATGATAACAGTGCGTGGTTTTTTGTTCATTCTATATATCCTAACGCGCGGAGTTGCGCTTCTACGGCTTCTTCATCATCCTCTTCATAATCCAAGGCTTCAGTTTCCTCGTAGGTCGCCGGTTTCGCAGCAATCTCTACGGGGTGTCCTTCCCTCCACGGGGTCTTGAGCAGTTCCCTCAGCACGTCACCGTCCATGTCAGGTGGCACGGGCTCTCCCATCAGGTGCAGGATGGTGGGGGCCAGATGTCGGAGTGCGGTTTCCGCAACTGGCCCCGGCTGGATGCCCGCGCCCGATGCGAGGAGTATGCCCTCCGGGACGTGCCCACCCTCCAGCCCCGGGTTGGCTTCTTCTGGAGCATCCGAGGGCGCGTAGTGATTTGCGTACTCGATGAGCAGGTCGGGTGCCTGCTCCACCGCTTCACCCG
>JBNGDR010000411.1:0-2098 GCA_049975685.1 Anaerolineae bacterium | reverse complement strand
ATGAGCCGGTGGCCCAGCTGATTGAGACGCTTCTCCAGCGGTGTCGTCTCCTCCTCCGCCTGTTCTACCAGGGTCGAGATCTCGCCCAGCTCCGTCTCCATGCCGATGTTGACGACGATCCCCTCCCCAGATCCTCGTGTCACGGAGGTACCCTTGAAGGCCATGTTCACCCGCTCCGCCAACGGGACTTCTTCTTCGACGGGTTCCACCTGCTTCCCTACAGGGACGGACTCGCCGGTGAGCGCCGACTCGTTGATCTGGAGCTTATTGGCCTCGATGAGCCGTAGGTCGGCGGTGACGATATCGCCGCCTCCCAGGACGACGATGTCGCCGGGTACCAGCTCTTCGGCGGGGATAACCTCTACGGTGTCCCCGCGCCGGACCTTCGCGTCGACGCTGCTCAGCTCCTGGAGTGCCTCCATGGAGCGCACGGCGCGCAACTCCGTGACGAAGCCGATGGCGGCGTTGATCACGATAACAACGATGATGGCGATGCCCTCTTCGATATCACCGAAGGCGAAGGAGACGATACCCGCCAATGCTAATAATCCTACGATAAGGCTTTTGAACTGTTCGACCAGGATCTCCCAGACGCCTCGCTGTTCGGCTTCCCGTAGACGGTTGGGACCGTAGCGTTGTTGCCGCCTCTCAACTTCATCGGCGGATAGCCCTGTGCCGGGATCGACGTCCAGGGCTTCTACGACCTCCTCCCAGGGGGTCGTCCAGGGTTTGGTCAGATCGGTTGACGCGTTCTCGTTGTTTTTTTCGTTCATGTCGATTTTTTCACTCCTTGGTGAATATAGTGAGCGGCGAGTGGTGAGCGGTTGGGCAGTTCTTTTATATAGCGTTTCACGCCTGGATGAGGGTCTCAGCACCGTCGATGACGACGTTGGTGCCGGTGATGTGGCTGCTGGCATCTGAGACTAGAAAGAGTACCAATCGCGCTACCTCCTCCGGCGTTCCTCGTTTCCCGTCGGTGAGCGGGATCTTGCCCTCGGGATAGACGACAGGTTCCCCCGCTTCCTTGAGATCTCGCCGTACCATCTCCTCTTCGATCTGGGTGGAGATGGCCCCCGGGCTCACAGCGTTGACGCGCACGCGATCCGCGGCCAGCTCTAAAGCGAGCATCTTCATCATGGCGATCTGCCCTGCCTTGGAGGCAGAATAGGCGGTGGCGCCCGTATTGCTGAATTTGCGCGTGCCGTTCACCGAGGAGGTGATGACCACGGCGCCCCCACGTTTTCTCAGATGGGGTACGGCGTATTTGACGGTGATGAAAGTACCCCAGAGGTTGATATCCAGGGTCTTACGGAATTCCTCGGGTTTCAGATCCTCGATGGGAGCCCAGACACCATTGATCCCGGCATTGGCGAATACGATGTCCAGTCTTCCCCACGTCTCGATGATCTTCTCGATGCCCGCTGCCATCTGTTGGGGCCTGGAGATATCCGCGACCACCGTCAACGCTTCTCCTCCGTTATCTCGTATAAGTGCCATCGCGCGCTCCAACTCGCCGCGCGAGCGGCTCAACCCCGCGATCTTGGCCCCGTGCTCGGCCAGCAGCAGCGCCGTTGCCTTCCCGATCCCCGAGCTGGCGCCTGTGATCAGGGCTACCCTTCCGCCTAGATTTAACATCGTCATAGTTCTCGCTTCCTCCTCCTCTACTCGCGTTCTACCTCGAAATTCTCACCCGTATCAACGGTGAGATCCACGACGACCTCCTGACCCCCGAAGCCGTCTACCAGATCGTGGGCGCGGACGCGTACCTCCGTCACATCAGAGGGGATCTCGATCCCGCTCTGGCTGCGCGTGAAAGGCTGCTCGTTCACGTGGGGGTGGAGGAGCACGCGGGTGAACGCATCATCGGGGTTGGGCTTGAGCACCTCACCCCCGGGCGTGACCACGTCCCAGCCGTCGGCGTAATCCTCCCAGCCGGTGTCGGGGTGGCTCACGGTTACGTGAAAGGTCCAGGTGCCGTCCGAACCCCTGATGGCCCGCACGTGAGTTACGTCGGCGTTTGCATTGCCTGTGGCGGCAGATGTCATGGTGGGGCTCGGATCGGGATCTTCCGTCGCAGAGGCCCCCGTTGCCGTGGGTG
>JBNGDR010000410.1:0-2104 GCA_049975685.1 Anaerolineae bacterium | reverse complement strand
GGGTTCTACGGTGTGGGTATCTTTCTGCTGACCCTGAAACCACTGACTGATTTGTTGCACCGCCGCGAGCACCAGATCCTCGAAGCGGTGACAGGGGAGGCTTGAGCGTGAAGGCCAACCTTCAATCTCGTTCAGCTATCAAATGAGACAATGATGCACAAGGAGCGACCATGAATATCGTTATGATCTCATCGGAGTGTGTCCCCTTCGCAAAGAGTGGTGGTCTGGCGGACGTGGTGGGCGCTCTGCCCGCCGCCCTCCGCGCCTTGGGTCATGAGGCCATCGTTATCATGCCCAAGTACCGGGACATTGACGCGGAGAAGTATTATCTTCGACCCTTCCTGGTGCCTATGGGAGTGTGGATGGGGGATGCCGAAGAATGGTGTGCTGTCTATACTACGGAGACCCCTGACGGCGTTCCCGTCTATTTCATCGAGTCCGACAAGTATTTCGATCGTCCTGGTCTCTATCACGATGCCGACTTCAATGATTATCAGGATAATCCGCGGCGTTTCGGGTTTTTCACGCAGGCGGCCTTGCAGCTCTGTATCGATATGGGGTTCAAGCCGGATATCGTCCACGCCCACGATTGGCAGGCTGCGTTGGCGCCAGCTTATCTCAAGATCTGGCACTGGGACAATCCTGTACTGGGAGATGCGGCTAGCGTTCTGACTATTCACAACATTGGCTACCAAGGGGTTTATAGCGCCGCTCATTACGATTATCTGGGTTTGCAGTGGGGTAACTTCACCTCGGATAAGTTCGAGGATCATGGACGTATCAATTTCCTCAAGGGTGGCATTCGATACGCCGACGTGGTGAACACGGTAAGCCCCAGCTACGCGCAGCAGACGCGGACGCCCGAGTACGCCCACGGTCTGGCGCCCTATCTTAATGATAAGGGGGGCAATTATCTGGGTATCCTCAATGGTGTGGATTATAGACAGTGGAATCCCGAGGTGGACAAACTTATTCCGGCCCGATATTCTGTGGGTGACCTTTCGGGGAAGGCTGTCTGCAAGCGCGAGCTCCAGAAGCGTCTTTATCTCGATCCTCGGCCCGGTATTCCCCTCGTAGGCGTGATCAGCCGCCTGGTAGAGCAGAAGGGGCTTGATCTGCTGGCGGGGGCCATCGAAGGTATGGTGCATGACATGGTGGTGCAATTTGCTATCCTGGGTTCGGGTGATAAGGGGTTGGAGAGTTACTTTGGTAGCCTGCCAGCGCGGTATCCAGGCCGTATCGGTAGCTACATTGGCTACAGCAACGATCTGGCACATTGGATCGAGGCGGGAAGTGACTTCTTCCTCATGCCTTCGCGATACGAACCCTGCGGTCTCAACCAGATCTATTCACTTCGTTATGGTACATTACCCATCGTGCGCGCCACGGGCGGCCTTGACGATACCGTGCAGCAATACGACGAGGGGGCGGGTGAGGGCACAGGTTTCAAGTTCTGGGAACCAAGTTCCAGTGCTCTCTATTATACTGTGGGCTGGGCGGTAAGCACCTACTACGACCGCAAGCCTCACATGAGGAATATGATCAAGCGGGCCATGGCACAACGTTTTTCCTGGGTGGATAGTGCCCGCGCCTATGTTGACGCTTATCAGCAGGCTATTGCAGACAAACAGTTGTTGTGATAGGTGTTGCGAGTTGGTATCCCAGCAAGACAAGGAGACAGAGGGAGGAGAAATCATGACTGGACAGATGGAGAGAAATAGACTCGGGATTATCGTTGCGGGAGGCCCCGCTCCTGGCATTAACAGCGTCATTCATTCGGCAACTATTGAGGCTGTTAACAATGGTTATGAGGTGGTAGGCATCTTTGACGGCTTCAAGCATCTTATGAAAGGACAGCTTGTCTGTCGCTCCCTGACCATTAATGATGTCAGCCGTATTCACCTGGACGGCGGGTCCATTCTACGTACCTCGCGGGCAAATCCTACGACAGCGCCAGAACTTCTCGAGAAATGTGGGAGGGCCCTTGTCGAGGGTAATATCGGTTATTTGTTGGCTATTGGAGGTGACGATACTGCCTACTCGGCCTACCGGGTGGCTCGCTACACCGAGGAACACATGAACGTGGATATCCATGTCGCTCACG
>JBNGDR010000409.1:0-2108 GCA_049975685.1 Anaerolineae bacterium | reverse complement strand
CCATCCCATCGTTCTCTCGCTGATTCGCTCTTTCGTTGACTCTGAACTAGAAGGGGATGACAATGATTCATAGATACAGAAACAGACACTGGATCATCCAGACAGTGTGCATTGCAGCTTTAACCATGGTACTGCTGGGGGGCTGCATCGGAAAGCGCCCGATTCGGGTGGGCTTCGCCGGTGAGCTGACCGGAAGGAACGCCGATCTCAGCGTTCAGGGACGTAACGGGGTGCAGCTGGCCGTGAAGGAGATCAACGCGGAGGGGGGTGTTGCCGGTCGCGCTCTTGAGCTTTTAGTACGCGATGACGAAGGGACACCCGAGGGTGCGCGAGCTGCCGATCAAGCGTTGATTGACGCGGGTGTGGTGGCCATTATCGGGCACATGACCAGCGGTCAGAGTGTGGCAGCTGTGCCTGTGGTTAACGAGACCGAGATAATACTTCTCAGTCCCACAACCTCGACGCCAGAACTGAGCGGGCTCAAGGATAACTTCTTTCGTGTCAACCCTGTCAACGCTCAAGAGGCGATGGCAACAGCGTGTCATATGTACCGGGAACACGGTCTAGTTAGCGCCGCTATTATCTACGACGACCAGAACGCGGCCTATACGGACGTTTATCGTGAGACCTTCGAGAGCACATACCATATCCTGGGTGGTGAGATCACGGGTGAGATCAGTTTCTCTTCGGATGAGAATCCCGATTTTGCGCTTCTGGTGGACGAGCTGCGCACCGGTGATCCTGCGGCGGTGTTGATCGTTACTTCGGATGTGGATGCTGCCTTGATCGCTCAGCAGGTCCGGCTTGCGGGGTGGGAGGTTCCTCTGTCCGCTGCCGGTTGGGCGCAGACCGAAGCGCTTCTCCAGAACGGTGGGGCGGCGGTGGAGGGGATGCATCTTGTGACTAATTACGACTCAAATAGCCAGGCCCCCGCCTTCCTGGATTTCAAGACTCGCTATCAAGAGCACTTTGGGCGTGCGCCCACCTTCGCTGCTGCGCAGGCCTATGAGTCCGTGTTTTTATTGGCGGCGGCTCTGGAGAAGACAAATGGCAATGCTCAAGGGTTGTCACAAGCTCTGGTAGAGACCAGGGTAGAGGGTTTGACCGGCCCCTTTGAGTTGGATGAGTACGGTGACGTGGTGCGTACTCAGTTTTTGATCATCGTTCGGGAGGGTGAGTTTGTGACCTGGTCCGCTCTGGCGCCGGAGGATTGCCCGTGAAGCAATCTCAGCCCCGCTCCCTGAATCAGGTATTCCAGCGTTTATTATTTGTGCGCCTGATGCTACCGCTGTTATTGCTGGGTTTGCTGACCACGGTGGTGATGGGGTACACCCTGGGGCGTCAGCTGGAGAACCAGCAGCTGGGTCAGGCCCGCTCTCTGAACCACACCGTTGATGCGTATCTGGAAAACGCGGATCGCGTGTTGAAGGCCATAGCCAGGGTGACGGAGTCATCCGGGACTGATGAATTGGTTCGTTACATGCAGGCTACGCAACAGGCTTATGAGTATTTTGATACTCTTTATTGTCTGGATGAGGCGGGTCGGATCGTCGCCCTGGCACCGGTTGACCTTCGTTATCAGGGCGTGGATATGTCACTGCAACCCTACTTCCAACAGGCGGGCGAACAGACGGGCATCACTATTTCTTCGCCCTTTATCTCACTGCGTACTGGACAGCCTACTGTTTGGGTAGGGCGGTCACTGCGAGATGGAGGCCTGGTGGTTGGTGAGCTGAACCTGGGAGCGTTGCAGGAGGCCATCGTTGCCAGGTTGGAGCAGCCAGGTAGCGAAACGATCTTCGTCACCGACCGTTTTGGCACTTTGCTGGCCCATCCTCGTTCAGAACTGGTGGCACAGCAAACCAATGTGGGCGATCTTTATATCGTGCAGCGGGGACGGATCGGCGAAGCGTCTATGCTTTATCGGATTGACACCACCCTCCTGCTAGGCAGTGTTGTTCAGATGGAGCGCACCGGTTGGATCGTTGTGGTTCAGACCCCCTTTTTCGTTACTTATCTGCCTTACTTTGGATTGACGGGTGGTTTCTTCCTGCTGGTGCTGCTGGTGGTGCTGGCGTTGATGAACAGACTCAGGCGGATACTGGATC